>JAFEBB010000035.1 GCA_018266075.1 Deltaproteobacteria bacterium
TGGATCAAGGCCCGCTGCCGGATCCGCACGAGCACACCTCGCCGGTGCGCGTGGATGGCACCCGCGTGGACCAGGGCGCGCTGTCCCCGGGCACGCGCGTCGATCAGCGCAACCTCGACGAACTCGAGGTCACGCCGCCGAACGAGCCGCTCCCCACCAAGCCGATTCCCAAGAGCCCCACGCGCAACTTCAAGGCGCCCACGGCCGAGCAGCTCGACGACAAGCCGCGCAAGAAGACCCCCGACAAGGCCCCGGCGCTCGCCGAGCCCGACACCGGGCTGAGCGCGCTGCCCACCTCGCGCAACAAGGGCCCGACGGCGGCCAAGCCGCGCACCGATCCGCGCGCGGCCAGCCTGCTCGAGGAGCACACGCGCGTGGGCGCGCTGCCCGAGGCGCCGGGCGCCAAGCCGCAGCGCATCGAGGAGCGGTCCACGTCCATGCTGCCCGAGGTGGACGCGCCGCTCGACGACAGGCCGCGCCCGCGCGCGGGCCCGCCCACGGGCGAGCTGCGCATCGAGAACCGTGAGACGTCGATGCTGCCGGTGCCGAACGTGCCGGAGCTCGACGGGCCCGCCAAGCGCAAACCCGGTCCGCCGGTCGCCGACGACGATGACGACGACGCCGTCCCCACGGCGCTGATGGCCCGGCCCTCGAAGGCCCAGCTCGATCCCGACGGCGACGAGGACGACTCCGCGCCCACGGCGCTGATGGCTCGGCCGTCGAAGGCCCAGCTCAATCCTCAGGACGAAGACCCCACCGACGCCACCGCGGCGCTCCCCAAGGTCGACAGGCCCGGCGGCAACATCGAGGTCCGCAGCCTGGCGGTGATGAACGCCGCGGCGTCGGCGAAGCCCGAACCCGCGAAGACCGCCGCGGTGCCGCCCGCGCGTCGAACCGGCTACAGCCGAATCGCGAAGGAGGCCGAGAAGGCCAAGGCCGACAAGCCCGGCGAGCCGCCCGCGCGCAGGCCGTTCGAGCTCTCGGGCATGATCCGCGCCGAGGCGCTGCAGAAGTTCGGGCAGAACAAGAACGGCTTCCAGCTCGCGATTGGGCTGGTGTTGGTGGTGCTGGGCCTGGGCGCGTTCCTGGGTTACTTCCTGCACGGCGACAAGCCGTCCAACGAAGATCTGCAGATGGCGTACCCCTACGGGTTCTCGGGCGGGCGCCAGCTCAACGGCCGCAGCGCGCCGCCCTCGGCCGAGGTGATCTTCGACTTCGAGAAGTCGGTGGACTGTGGCGATACCGTCTGCGTGCGATATACCGCTCACACCTTCGACAACAGTTTCCACATCGCGATGGACCTCAAGAAGAACGAGAAGGGCGAGTGGAAGTTGGTGAGCAGCACCCCGTGAGGAAGACCTGAGGGAGCGATGAGCGACCGCAAGACCAACACCGGCGGCCAGAGCGACAGCACGGTGATGCTGCGCGTCGACGACCAGGGTCGGCCCATCGCCGACGAGAGCTCGGGGCCGCAGCCGCAGCCGGGACAGTCCGATTCCACCGTGCTGGGCATGCAGATGCCCAACTTCGACGACGACCACCCCACGCAGGACGAAGTGCCCAACCCGATGTCCAACGCGGACAGGCTGCGCGCCAAGCCGCTGCAGCCCGCGTCGCCGGCCTCGCAGCCGCCCAAGGCCGCGACGGGCGTTCGTCCGGCGCTCTCGAACCCGGGCGTCGGCGGCAGTCAGCCTCCGAAGCGCGCCACGGGCATGCGGCAGGCGCTGTCGGATCCCGGCGTCGGGGGTTCGCAGCCTCCGAGAGCGGCGACCGGCGTTCGCCCCGCGCTCTCGAATCCGGGCGTCGGTGGCTCGCAGCCGCCCAGGGCCGCGACGGGCGTTCGTCCCGCGCTGTCGAACCCGGGTGTCGGCGGGAGTCAGCCTCCAAAGCGCGCCACGGGCATGCGTCAGGCGCTGCCCGAGCCGCCGCCCGAGGGTGCCGGCGAGACGCTGATGCTCAACCCGGACACGCTCCTCAAGGCGGGCCAAGCCGCACAGAAGGCCGCCGATCCGGGCCCCGAGGCTGCGAACGCCACGGTGATGTTCTCCGCGGTCGACTCCGCTCCAGCCGCGAAGCCCGCGGCGCGCGGAAACCTCGCCGGAGATGACAAGCCGACCGCCGCGAAGAACCTCGCGCGCGATGACAAGCCCACGGCCTCCAAGCGGCCGCTGCAGGATCTCGTCGACGGCGGCGGTCGCGACGAGAACGAGAGCAGCGACGGCGGCCTCGACGAGGGCAACCCCGACACCTTCCGCGGCGAGAACACCGCGCTCGATCACAAAGCCCGGACGACCAACGGCATGTACCTGGTGACGTCCGGCCTGATGCTCCTCATTGCCGGCGCGGTCCTCGCGCACTTCATCGCCGGCCGGGTGGCCACACCCAGCCGCGACGAGCTCCTGCTGCTGTACCCGTTCGGCGCCGGCGGCAAGGTGATGCCCAACGGCCGCACCGCGCCGCCCGCGCGCACGCTGGTCTTCGACATGGTGAAGGCCGACGACTGCGACGGCCTCCGCTGCCTCACGTACCACGTGCACTCCGAGGACAACGGCTTCAACTACGAGATGCTCGTCCGCGACAACGACGGCATCTGGGGCCTGGTGAGCGGCAAGCTCTCGGAGCCGCTCAGCAAGAAGTAGGGCCATCGACAGCGGCGTCGGGGGCGGGGTAGAGCACCCGCATGTCCGACGCCTACCTCTGTGACGCTGTCCGCACGCCCATCGGCCGATTTCGCGGCGCCCTCAAGGACGTCCGCGCCGACGATCTCGCGGCCATCCCGCTGCGGGCGATCCTCGAGCGGAACAAGCTCGAGCCCGCGCGCGTGGACGAGGTGCTCCTCGGCTGCGCCAACCAGGCCGGCGAGGACAACCGCAACGTGGCCCGCATGGCGCTCTTGCTCGCCGGCTTTCCGGACAGCGTCCCCGGCGCGACCGTGAACCGGCTCTGCGGCTCGGGCTTGGAAGCGATCGTCCAGGCGTCGCGCGCCATTCGACTCGGGGATCTGGATATCAGTATCGCCGGCGGCGTCGAGAGCATGACCCGCGCGCCGTACGCGATGCCCAAGCCGGCCGAGGGCTTTCCCTCGGGCAAGCTGGAGCTCTTCGACACCAGCCTGGGTTGGCGCTTTCCCAACCCCAGGCTGGCCGAGCGCTTTCCGCTGGAGGCGATGGGCGAGACCGCCGAGAACATCGCCGAGCGCACCAAGATCCCGCGCGAGGCGCAGGATGCGTTCGCGCTGCGCTCGCACCAGCGCGCGGTGGCGGCCCAGAAGGACGGCGCGTTCGCGGGCGAGCTGGTGCCGGTGGTGCTTCCGCAGAAGAAGGGCGCGCCGATTCGCGTGGAGGCCGATGAGGGGCCGCGCGCCGAGACCTCTCTCGAGAAGCTGGCCACGCTTCAGGCCGCGTTTCGCCCGGGCGGCACGGTGACCGCAGGCAACTCGTCGACGCTCAACGACGGCTCGGCCGCGGTGCTGCTTGCGTCGGAGCGCGCAGTGAAGGAGCTGAACCTCACGCCGAAGCTGCGGCTGGTGGCGAGCGCGTCGGCCGGCGTGGATCCGCGCGTGATGGGGCTCGGTCCCGTGCCGGCGACGAAGAAGGCGCTCGCGAAGGCCGGCTGGCGCATGAGCGATGTGGACGTCGTCGAGCTCAACGAGGCGTTCGCGGTGCAGGCGCTGGCGTGCATGCAGGAGCTCGAGCTCGATCCCGAGCGCGTGAACGTCCACGGCGGCGCCATCGCGCTGGGACATCCGCTGGGCTGCACGGGCGCGCGCCTGCTGGCCACGCTCGAAGGCGCGATGAAGAAGCGCAACGCCAAGCGCGGCCTCGCCACGCTCTGCATCGGCGTCGGGCAGGGGATGGCGCTGCTGGTGGAGCGCGTCTAGCTTGCGGCCAGCGTCGCTTCGAGCAGCTTGGCGAGATCGACCTGCTCGCCGGGCGTCGGATCGTGGTGCTCGAAGGTGATCTCGCCGCCCTTGCGGACCACGAGCGCGCCGCCTTGCTGCCAGGGATCGCCCTGGGGGAGCTTGTTGCGGTGCCCGTTGGCGATGGTCTTCAGCGACGCGCCCCAGCCCGCAGGACTCACCACGTTCCAGACCCCGCGCTTCATGCCCGCGGCTTCGTGCGCCGCGCGGGTGGGATCGGTCAGCAGCTGCGCGCCGGCAGCGGCGAGGCCGACCTCGTCGTCGAAAGCCTTCGCAAAGTAGGGCGCGCCGACGCCAATCACCGCCACCTTGGCGCCGTTCTTCGTCAGCTCCGGAATCAGTGGACGCACCTGCGTCGCGAGCTCGCGGCAGTGCATTCACCCGAAGTGGCGAACGAAGATGATGACCGCCGGGCCGTCAGCCCAGAGTCCTGCCAGCGGCACCTGGGTGCCGTCCGTCCGGAGCGCGGTCAGCCCATCAGCGAGCGAGGCCATGCGCGCATTCTAGCTGCTTCAGCCCCAGAGCCGGAGCTGATCCAGCCGAAGCCAGTGCAGCACCCAATCGCCCCAGAGCAGCGCCTGGAGCGCGCCGAGCACCAGGAACGGCCCGAACGGCACGGCCGTGGGCGGCGGAACCCAGTCTTCTTCTTCGTCGTCGCTCCTGGCTTCGGGCTTTGGCTCGGCGCGCGGCTCGACGCCCGGTTCGGCGGGCGCTTCGGGCTTCGGCGGCTCGGGCTGCGGTAGCTCGGCCTCCTCCTGGCGGCGGATGCGCAGCAGGATCATCCCCAGGATCGCGCCCTGGATCGATGCGAAGAAGAGCGCCACCACCAGCTTCAGCGGGCCAGTCATGGCGCCGATGCTGGCCATGAGCCACGCGTCGCCGCCGCCCATCGCCTCCTGGCCCGCGATGAGCTCGCCGATCTTTCCGACGATCACGATGAGCGACCAGCCGATCCCCGCGCCGAGCACCGCGCGCAAGATGCCCTGACGGCCGTCGAGGAGCCCGCTCGCCAGGGTGATCGGAATCAGCGGCAGGGTGATGACCAGCGGAAGCAGGAACGTGTCGAGGTCGATGAGCGCCAGCGCGATGCCGGCCCACGCGAACACCAGGTGGAAGGCCAGGATGGGCTCGAAGCCGTCGTGCTGGATGAACAGGAACGTGACGACGCCCGTGAGCGCCTCCACGAGCGGGTAGCGCCAGCTGATGGGCCCGCGGCAGACGCGGCAGCGGCCGCCGAGGAGCAGCCAGGCGAAAACCGGGATGTTGTCGAAGCCGGCGATCGGCGAACCGCACCGCGGGCAGTGCGAGCCCGGGTGCACGATGCTCTCGCCGCGGGGCACCCGCCAGATCACCACGTTGAGGAACGAGCCGACGACCAGCCCCAGGACAACCAGGGCCGCGGTGAACAGCACCTCGAACGCAGGAGGAAGCACGCTCGCGGGAACTTAGCAGCCGATCCGCCGGGGCGAAACGCAGATTCTTGTCCGCGCCGTGGGGAGCGGGCTACGCTGGGTTGGTTGCGCGTTTCGCGAGGTGGCCTTGGCCCGCGGCAAGACGGTCGTCACCGTCATCTCCAAGATCAGTGAGCGCCAGAGCACCGGCGACTCCGCGCTCGTCGTCATCTACGGCATGGACCTGGGCCGTAAGTACGACCTCAACAAGCCCCAGTTCACCATCGGCCGTTCCAGCAAGTGCGACATCCAGATCGACCAGGAGTCGATCAGCCGCAACCACGCGGTGCTCGTGAACGACGGCAAGCGGGTGATGGTGCGTGATCTGGGTTCCACCAACGGCACCTACGTCAACGACCAGCTCGTCACCGAGTACGAGGTCCGCAACGGCGACTTCATCAAGATCGGCCGGACGATCTTCAAGTTCATCGCCGGCGGCAACATCGAGAGCGAGTACCACGAGGAGATCTACCGGCTCACGACCATCGACGGTCTGACCCAGGTCTTCAACAAGCGGTACTTCACCGAGAACTCCGACCGTGAGATCAGCCGCGCCCACCGCTATGGCCGGGCGCTCACGCTGATCATGTTCGACATCGACAACTTCAAAACCATCAACGACTCCTTCGGCCACCTCGCCGGCGACCACGTGCTCAAGCAGCTCGCGAGCGTGGTGAAGACCAAGATCCGCCGCGAGGACGTCTTCAGCCGCTATGGCGGCGAGGAGTTCGCGATCCTCTTGCCCGAGCTCACGCTCAAGGGCGCCGCGACCACCGCCGAGAAGATCCGCAAGCTCGTCGAGAGCCACAAGTTCATCTTCGAGGACGAGACCATCCCGGTGACGGTGAGCCTCGGGTGCGCTGCGGTCACCAAGGACATCCAGGACTGCGCCGCGCTCATCAAGGCCGCCGACGACCGGCTCTACGCGGCCAAGCACGCCGGCCGGAACAAGGTGATGGCCTGAATTCGACCCCGAAATTGACAATGGGGTCCCACGCCCTTACGGATTGAGGATGCCTGGCGCGGCCCGCTACTTCACCACCGGGGATCTCTCGCGCAAGACGGGCGCCACGCCCCGGGCCATCCGCTTCTACGAGCAGAGCGGCCTCATGGCTCCGCACGCGCGCAACGCGGGCGGCCGGCGGCGCTACACCGAGCACGACCTCGAGCGGCTCCAGCTCATCACCGATCTGCGCGACCTCGACCTTTCCATCGAAGACATCAAGCAGCTCCTGCACATCCGCGACTCGGTGGAGAGCGCGCCGGAGCTGGGCGAGCGGCTGTCCAACGTGGTGGCCGAGCAGCTGGACCGCACCCAGAAGCGCTTGCTGGCGCTGCGCCGGCTGCGCGAGGAGCTGGCGGCCACGCTGGCGGTGGTGAAGGAGTGCACCCACTGCTCGCTCGACCTGGCCCAGCACCCGTGCAAGGGCTGCGACAACGTGACGGCGCCGTCGACGCCGCGCATCGTGAAGGTGCTCCTCGGCCAGTGCCGGCCGGCGACCGAGCGTTCGGAAGGCCCGCTGGTGATGCTCAAGGCCTGCAAGAACGCCGACGATCCCGCGCAAGAGCCTTGAGTTCGATTGCCCGGGCGGGCGCGCACGACCAAGTTTGAGACTGGGAAGGGGCTGGAGGCGGTAATGCGGCAGAGCACGGGCGGTAACGTCGAAGTGAGGCCGCTCGAGCCCTACGAGCTGCGGCGCATGCTGGAGCTGGGCGATCCGGTGACGGTGCTGGATGTCCGAAGCGTCCACGACTACCAGCTGAGCGACGGAGAGATCGCCGGCGCCATCCGCATCGTCCCCGAGGAGCTCGACGGCAAGCTCGGCGAGCTGCCGCGCGGCCGCCAGGTCGTCACCTGCGGCGCGGGCGAATCCGACGGGCAGGGCGAGCGCATCGCGCAAGAGCTCATGCGCAAGGGATTCACCGAGGTGCGGCCGGTGCGCGGCGGGTTCGAGGCCTACGTCCAGGCCGGCGGGCCCGTGTCGCCGCGGTCGCGCGGCCGCTAGAGCAACATCACGTCGACCGGTGTTCCAGCCGCGAGCTGGCCGACGCCTGCAGGCAGAATCGCGAGCCCATCCGCGCCCACGAGCGAGGTCAGGTAGTTCGAGCCCTGCTTGGGCATGGGTACGGCCAACAGCTTGGCGCCATCGCGCTCGAGCCGGACCCGCGTGAAGAACGTGAGCTCGGCGACCTTCTTGAAATCGGCACTCAGGACGGCCGGAACCGTCGAAATCGGCTTCGTGAGTCCCATGAGGGCTCGCAGCGCCGGCCGGACGAAGACCTCGAACGTCACGCGCGACGAGACCGGATTTCCCGGCAGCCCGAAGAAGAGCTGGCCAGGCCGCGTCGCAAACACGAGCGGCTTTCCGGGCCGAATGGCCACGCGCTCGATGTGAAGCGTCGCGCCGAGGGCTTTCAGCACCGGTTTGACGAAGTCCTTGTCGCCAACCGAGACGCCAGCGGAGCTGACGATGACATCCGCGCCAGCCGCCGCTTCGAATCGAGCCTGAATCGCGGCCGGTTCATCGCGCGCCACGCCAAGCGCGGTCACGTCGCAGCCGAGCTCGCGCAGCCGCAAGGCCAGCGCCAACGAGTTCGAATCCACGAGCTTTCCGGGCGCGTTCGAGCCGAAATCCACGAGCTCGTCGCCGGTCGCCAGGATCGCCACACGCGGCCGTCGGTGGACGCTCGCGTGGGTCTCGCCAATCGACGCCATCAGCGCCAGCTCCGACGCACCGAGCGCCTGGCCAGCCCGAACCGCGACATCGCCCGGACGGATGTCCTCGCCGGCGCGCCGGATGTACTCGCCGGCATCCACGGATTCGCGAAACAGGGCCGACGAGCCCTGGACCTCGACGTCTTCCTGCATGACCACGGCATCGGCGCCAGGCGGCAGGGCGCCACCGGTCATGATTCGGGCGGCCTGGCCGGCGCTCAGCGTCGACTGCGGCGAATCGCCGGCCGTGATTCGTTCGACGATCTTCAGCACGACCGGCTTCGATTCCGATGCGGATTTCAAGTCGTCGGACCGGACTGCGTAGCCATCCATGGCCGAGTTATCGACCGCCGGAAGCAGCGCGCGCGACACCGCGTCCGAGGCCAGCGCGCGGCCCAGCGCGAGCTCCAAAGGCACGCGCTCGGTGGGCAGCGGCTGCACGTGCGAGAGGATGGTCTGGAGGGCGTCGGGATAGGGGGGCACGGGCCGCAGGATGCCTTAAAACGGGTCCAAAGGGGCCCTCCCGTGCGTTCTGGCGAATTTAACATAACATATATTATCAGACGTTGTGATGGGTGGATGGCCCGTTGACGGTCGCGACCCTGGCTCGTACGGTCCGCGCCTGTGAACCGTCGAATTCGAGCTGCCGCGACCGCATTGGGACTGCTGACCTGCGTCGCCATCGCAAACGCCCAAGCTCCAGCCGATGCCGGCCTGGTGGTCGACGGCGGCGCGCCCGATTCGGGAACGCCCGTCAGCCCCCCGGTCAAACGAAGCGAGCTTTCGTGGTCGCTGACGTTGGCCGATGGCGGTCCGCTCGAGCTCGATGGCGGCGTTCCAGTTGGCGTCGATTTGGCGGCCGATATCCCCGTTCGGCTCGCCGATTTTCAAGTCCGCCTTTTGGACGCGGCTTCGCACCAGGTTTCAGCAACCGAGGACATCCGGCTGACGGACAAGACGTCGGTCCTCATCCACCCCGATCCGCCGCTGAATTCCGGATCAACCTATTCGGTCTCGATCGAGCCCGATTCCTCCGACGCCATCCGCGATCCTCAAGGCCAGGCCTACGCCAACGCCGAGATTCGCTTCCGGACCGCCGGCGAGCCGCCGCCGCGAAAAGCCAGCCACAAGAAGCACCACAAACGGCACTAACGCGCGCTAATGCCGCGCCGGCCGCGTCACCGTGGCCACGACCAGCAGGTCCGGGTCGACGATGACCTGGTTCGTCTTGCGCAGTCGGTACTCGCCTGGCCGCGCCGGCTGCAGCATCTCTGGCGCCGGCGGCAGCTCGTACGTCGAGCCGTCCTGCAGGCGCAGCGTGATTCCGCGCGAATCCGACCGTTCGATGGTCCCGAAGAGCTGCTCGCGATCGAGCAACGTGCCGTCCCAATCGCGGAACGTGAGCCCCACGAGCACCGTCCGACCAATGAGGCGATCCGACAGGTCGACCACGCGTCCCTCCGGCCCAGCCTGACGCCCGCCCAAACCCGGACCTGACGCGCCCAAAGGGATACTGATATCAGCATCTTTGAGGCGACGCCGCGGCGGCCTCTTGGCTACACTGCGCGCCATGCTCACCCGTCGCAGCGCCTTGAAGCTGGGCTTCTTCGGCTCGGGATTGGTCTTCGTGGGCGGCGGCCTGGCGCTGAACGCGCGCGCGTCGAAGCTCCAGAAGCCCGCAAGGCCGCTCCTGGTCCTCACCGAGCAGGAGTTCTCGATCGTCGCGGCCATGGCCGATCGCATCGTGCCCGGAAATGGCGCCTTCCTGCCGCCCGAGAAGCTCGAGGTCGCGCACCGCGTGGACGCCCTGTTCGCGCGGCTGCAGCCCGGCCTCGCGAAGGACCTGTCGCGGCTGCTGCACCTCTTCGAGAGCGGCGTCGCCAACTTCCTCTTCGACGGACGCGGCCAGACGTTCACGCAGATGTCGGCCGAGGACCAGGACGCTGCACTTCGCGACTGGCAGCGCTCGCGGCTCTCTCCGCGGCGCGCGATCTACAAGGCGCTTCGAGGCGTCATCGCCGCCTCGTACTTCGGCGTCCAGGAACTCGATGCGGCCGTCGGCTATCCCGGCCCGCCGTCGAGCGCCGACCAGCCGCTGCATCAAGTCGAACCTGCGACCAGGCTCGGGAGCGGCTCATGAGCGGCGCCATCTATCCCGGCACGTTGGTCACGAGCGACCTCGAGCTCACCGCCGACGTGTGCATCGTGGGCTCGGGCCCCGGCGGTTCGGTGCTCGCCTCGCGGCTCTGCGACAAGGGCCTCAAGGTCGTGATGCTCGAGGAAGGCGGCTACCCGACCCGGCGCGGCTACTCCAGGCGCGAGCCGGAGACGTACCCGATGCTGTACCAGGACCGCGGCGTCCGAGCGACGGCCGACGCCGCGATCACCATCCTCCAAGGCCGCACCGTCGGCGGCGGCAGCGTGGTGAACTGGACCACCAGCTTCCGAACGCCCAAGGCCACGCTCGACGTCTGGGAGCGCGAGCACGGCGTGCGCGGGATCGATCAGGCGGCGCTCAATCCGCACTGGGACGCGATCGAGAAGCGGCTCGAGATCCACCAGCAGCCCGAGTGGGGAGTGAACGCCAACAACGGCGTGCTCCTCCGCGGCGCCAAAGCCCTGGGCCTCGACGCGCAGCGCACCTTCCGCAACACCAGCGTGCGCTGCGTGAACAGCGGCTACTGCAGCTTCGGCTGTCCGAACGACGGCAAGAACGACATGACCCTCACCTTCATCCCCGACGCGGTGGCCAAGGGGCTGGAGGTCTACGCCGACGTCCGCGCCGAGCGGATCGAGCTCGAGGGCCGCAAGGTCGCGCGCGTGGTGGCCAGCGTGATCGACCGCAACAACGGTCGTCCCACGGGCGCGAAGCTCACCGTGAAGCCCAAGGTGCTCGCCGTCTCCTGCGGCGCCATCAACTCGCCCAATCTCTTGCTGCGCTCGGGCATCGACAACGCGGGCCGCACCGGCAAGCGGACGTTCCTGCATCCGGTGATCTTGATGGCCTCGGAGTTCGAGCAGCGCATCGACGGCTGGTACGGCGCGCCGCAATCGGCCGCGAGCCACCACTTCATCGACCGCGGACCGGGCAAGGTCGGCTTCTTCCTCGAGTCGGCGCCGATTCACCCCATGCTCGCGGGCTCCGCGTTCCAGGCGTTCGGCACGGAGCTCGAGGACAGGATGTCGAGGATGCCGTACACGAACGTGCTGCTCGGGCTCACGAAGGACGGCTTCGTCAAAGGCGACGACGGCGGCACGGTGACCGCGCTCGACGACGGCCGGCCCAAGCTCGACTACCCCGTGAACCGGCACCTCCAGGAGGCGCTCCGCGAGGCCTGCAAGGCGATGGCGCGCGTGCAGTTCGCGGCCGGGGCCAAGCGCGTGGCCACCGCCACCGGCGTGGTGCTCAACTCCGTGGACGACATCGCCAAGCTCGACGCGCTCTCGTATGGCGCCCTCGACCAGCCGCTCTTCAGCGCTCACCAGATGGGCGGCTGCGCCATGGGCGGCGATCCGGACACGAGCGTGGTCGACAGCCAGCTCCGCCACCGAGCAGCCGACAACCTCTTCGTGGTCGACGGCTCGGTGTTCCCGACCTCGCTCGGCGTGAATCCTCAGCTATCGATTTATGGCATCTCCAGCTATGCCTCGACGTTCGTAGGCGCTGCCATCTAGACTCGGCCCGTGTACAAGCTCCGCGTCCCCATCCTGCTCGCTGGAATCGTGCTCGGCGTGGCGTTCTTCTCGCCGGCCTGCACCCCGTCGGACAACTCGCCCGACGCGGGCGGCACGATCATCGGCACCATCGACACCCACGGCGGCACCGCCACCAACGACCAGGGCGTGATCATCTTCGTGCCCTCTGGCGCGCTCGCGCCGGGCGACTCGGTGACCTTCACGATTGATCCCGATCCGAGCGCGCCCGTTCCCTCGGGCACCACGCCGGTGGGCACGACGTGGCGCATCGGGCCCGCGGACAAGGTCTTCCGGAAGCCCATCACCATCGCCCTGCCCGTCGACGCCAACAAGCTCGGCACGCAGAACACCGCCGACGTGGCCATCTACGAGGGCCAGCCGCCGACCACGAACTTCGGCCCGATCGTGACCTCGCCGTACGCCGACGGCACGCGCGTGAGCTGCAGCACCACCACGCTCGGCGACTTCGTGCCCGTCTTTGGCCCGTTCGCGGATGCAGGCGGCCTGGGCGCGTCGAGCGGCTCGAGCGGTTCGTCGGGCTCGAGCACCACCACGGCCACGTCCACCACCACCGGCACGAGCACGACGACCACCACCACGACTTCGACGAGCGCGACCACCAACACGTCGACCACGGGCACGGGAACCAGCACGAGCGGCTCGGGTTCGGGCTCGACGACCACGTCGACCACTGCGGGCTCGTCCTCGTCGACGACGGCGTCGAGCTCGTCGAGCAGCACGACGGCCACGTCGTCGAGCTCGTCGTCGGCAGCGAGCACCACGGCAGCGGCCTCGAGCAGCAGCGGCTCCGGCTCGACCACGAGCGGCACCACCGCCGCGGCGAGCAGCGACTCCGGCTCGACGGGCGGCACCACGACCGCCGGCAGCGGCAGCACGAACTAGGTTCGTTATCCGCGCATCGCGTTCAGCGCGACGCCCGGGAGCTTCAGCCAGCTCCCGTTGCGCTCCAGCTGCACCAGCCGCTTGCCCACCTCGTTCGCGGTCTTGTGGCCCGGGAACCAGAGCGGCTTGGGGAACTGCGTGATCGGCGCGCGGGCCACGCACTTCTCGATGTCCTCGATCATGAACGAGTTGTGCACCCAGCCGCGGCCGCTCTGGATGTCGGTGAGCGGCGAGCCCGGCGCCCCGCCCCACGGCGCGCTGCCCAGCGCGAAGATGCTCGCCGGCCAGAGGTTCACGCCAATCGCGCCGTAGCGCAGATCCTCGAGCGCCTGATCGAGCGCGGCCTGCACCGCCGGGTTCTTCAGCGTGCGCGGGTGGATGATGATCGTGGCGTTGAGCGTGCCCCAGACGCGCTGGTTCACGAAGTTGACGGCTTCCTGAAGGAACGTGACGGGATCGTCGCTGCCGATGGCGGTCTCCGAGAGGATCGAGCAGAACGGCTCCTCGCGGAAGATGACGTCGTCGGCCTTGCTGGCGTCGACGTCGGGGATGAGCGTCCAAGGCAGCTCGCCTTCCTTGGGCTCGCCGATCTTCACCAGCTTCTCGCGGCCCTCGGTGAAGTGCGCCCAGCGGTCGGCGGCGCCCGGGTAGTACGCCTTGCGCAGCGGCGCGCCCCGCAGGCTCTGCTCGATGCCCGCCATCAGCGGCTGCCGCTCGCTCCAGCCCTTGGGCTGCACGAGCAGCTTGGCCGCGTTGCAGTTGAAGCTGCCGTTGTTGGTCACCGCGCCCGCGATGTTGGCGGCCTGGAAGTCGAGCTCGGCCTTCGAGTACGGCCCGGGCACCACGATCACCGGCGACACGTTGCCCAGCTCGCTGGTGATCTCCTTCTTCAGCAAGGGCTCGTTGCGCGCCATACGCTGCGCGCGATCCGGGCCGGGCGGGCCCCAGACCATCGCGTCATGGGTCTTGTCGGAGCCGGTGATGTGGATTTCGTCCACGGCTGCATGCTCGACGAGGTACTTGCCGACCTCCGCGCCGCCGTAGCAGACCGCGAGGTAGCCCTTATCGATGAGCGTCTTGAAGGCGCGCTCGAGCAGCGGGCCCACGTACGCGTTCACCGGGTTCATCTTCAGGATGCAGACCTTGCCCTCGAGGAAGAGCTTGCTGGCGAGATCCGTGGGCGGGATCGACGAGACGTTCCCTGCGCCGAGGATGAGGCTCACTTTGCCGGTGTGGTCGGGCCGCTTGTAGAAGCTGGCCTGGCGCTCGCGCATCTGGCCCGCGGTCACGCCGGGCTTGAGGAAGACCTCGGCGGTGATGCCCGCGAAGAGCATCTTGTCCAGGCCGCTCGCGGGGAAGACCTGCACGGCGAGCGCGCCGTTCGGACGATGCCGGATCCACGCGTCGGGAATCTCCGGCTGCCCGCGCGACGCGATCTGCCCGAGCGACTCCTCCAGCAAGCGGAAGTTGCGCACGGTGATGAACGGCCCGGCGAGCCACTCTTCGCCTGCCAGCGGGCCATTCACGTCGATGCCCTTGTAGTCGCACGCCTTGCGAACCCACTCGTCGGCGACGGCGACCACGCCCTCCTTCATCTCACGCAGCAGCGCCTGCCGCTCGCGCACCGAGAGCCTGGCGTAGGGCCCGGCCTGCTCCTTGAGCCGCGCGAGCTGCTTGTCGAGCTCGGCGAACTGCGTGGGCTGCGGAATCGAGACGGCGGCGACCATGTGGAATCTCCCCGTGACACTGGACGCGTGCCACTGGACGCGGTTCCCATAACGAAACCCGCGGCTTGGCGTCCAGTCGGCACAAGCCAAAAGCGTTGGCCGGTCCGCTCTCCTGTTCACCGAGAATTCGCTAGGCTCGTTGCCCGTCGGACGGGTTTGGCCGGGGTTTCACGGAGGCATCTTCATGCGTGGGCTTCGTTTCGTGCAGATGGCGGCGTTGGCGGCGTTTCTCCTCGGCGGCGCGGGCAAGGCGCACGCCATCATCCACCTCGAGCTCGAGGGCGGCGGCGGGCTCTCTTTGCGCGGCCCCGAAGCGCCGATGGCCAGCGCGCGCGTGGGTTTGAATCTGTTGAGCCTGCTCGATGTCGGCCTGCGCGGCGAGTACATCTTCGGCCAGGCGCCCACGACCTGCACCGACATCGCGACGTGCCCGAACTCGAGCCGCGGCTACCAGGGCTGGGCGGCGTTTCCCGAGATTCGGTTGAAGACGCCGACGCCGATCGTCCAGGGCGATCTCGCGCTCGGCGGCGGACTTGGCTACCTGAAGGGCATCAACATCAGCGGCGCCACGTACAACGGCAACGGTGCCGCGAAGCCTTACGGCCAGGCCGGCGTGGGCGTGCGGCTCAACATCCCGACGACGGACGTGTACATCCGCGCCGAAGGCTCGATCGCGTTCTGGTCCAACGTGACCGGCCCCGACATCGGCAATGGGCTCAACCCCGGCATCCTGCCCGTGTGGCAGGTGATGGCGTTCGTGGGCTACACGGGCATCGGGTTCTAGTTGCGCCTCACACGACTGGCGCGGCTTCGACGAGATTTCGCTCTAACCCCGCCGTGCGCGGATGCGCTCGTAGGCGTCGTTGATGCGTCGCATCTGGGCCGCGTCACCGCCGCGATCCGGGTGATGCGCCAGCGCCAGCTCGCGATACCGCTCGCGCACCTGCTCCGGTGACGCGTTCGCGCCGAGCCCAAGCACTGCGTTCGGATCCTCGCGATCGAGCCGCGCCATCCACGACTCGAGGCGCTCCTTGATCTGCTCGAAGCTCGGCTCGGGCCGCGGCGCCGGACGCGCGTAGCGCACGCCCGCATGCCGCCGCACGACGTCGTGCGCGTACATGCTGCTCTGCCAGCGGCCGCACCTGGAGCAGCAGAAATAGCGAACCGGGCTCTCGCTCCGGGCCTGCGCGGGCATGGGTACGCCGCAGTGGGTGCACTCGAGCAGCTCCGCGTTCGGCAGCGGCTGATGTTGCGCAATCATGGCTGCACCTCCGCCGTCGCCTCGCTCGGCCGGTACTCGAGCAGCTCGCCGAGCGAGCAGTTGAAGTAGGCGCAGAGCCGGGTGAGCACGTCGGCGTCGTAGCGGGCCATGCGGTTGTCGGCCAGCAGCGCCAGGGTGCGGCGGTTGATGCCCGTCTCCTCGGAGACCCGGGCCACGAAGCGGATGCCGCGCCGGGCCATGAGCTCGAGCAGCCTGCAGTGGATCACGTTCCCTCTCCCATAATGCGCGTCCAGGTGCGCCTGATGTGCTTGTAGGGTCACATTTTGGGTCGGTCAATTTTTCGACCGATCTTGGCAAGCGAGCAGCCGGCGTTGACCCTGCGCGCCCCGACAACTAGCGTCCGCGGGCATGGGAGCCCTGGTGAACCTGAATGGCGCGCTGGTGCCGCCCGACCGCGCGTTCATCTCCATCTTCGACCGCGGCTTCCTCTACGGCGACTCGATCTACGAGGTCTGCCGCACCTACCGGGGCAAGCTCTTCGAACTGCAGGCGCACCTGGATCGACTGCAGGCTTCCGCGGATCGCATCGGGCTCGAGCTGCCCATGCCCATCGCGGGCTTGGGACGGCAGATGGCACACACGCTGGAGATGGCCGAGCTGCCGGGCGAGGCGTACGTGCGGCTCATCGTCACGCGGGGATCGGGCGAGATCTCGCTCGATCCGAACGCGGCCGTGGATCCTGCGTTCGTGATCATCGCCAAGCCGCTCACGCCCTACCCGCCCGAGCTGCTCGAGAAGGGCTGCAAGGTGGCGGTGGTGGGTGTGCGTCGAAATCCGCGGCAAGCGCTCGATCCCGCGGCCAAGACGGGCAACTACCTGAACAGCGTGCTGGCGATGGGTGAAGCGAAGAAGGCCGGCGCGCACGAGGCGATCCTGCTGGGCATCGACGGCGGCGTGACCGAGGGCGCGTCGTCGAACGTGTTCCTGGTGCAGCGCGGGACGCTCGTCACGCCCGCGCTCGAGGTGGGGATTCTCGCGGGCGTCACGCGGCGCATCGTGTTGGAGCTGGCGCGCGAGTTGAAGATTCCCGTACAGGAGCGGCGCGTGGAGCCGGCGGAGCTCGAGAACGCGGACGAAGCGTTCCTGGCGTCATCGATTCGCGAGGTGATGCCCATCGCGCGCGTCGACGACAAGGTTCTCGCGGCGCCCGGGCCGCTCACGACGAAGCTTCGCAACGCCTTCCGCGCGCTCACGGAGAAGGCGTGATCCTCCGTTCGCTCCCGCTGGTGCTGCTGGTCGCGTGCGCCACGTCCAAGCCCGCGACCGTTTCGCCAGCCCCCAGCCCCCAGCCTCCAGCCCCTGCAGCGACGCCGATGCTCGTGCCCGACGCGGGCGTCGTGGAGGCGTCGCTGCCCAGTCCCGACGACGCGCTCGAGGCGCTCTGGGCGCGGCAGCTCAACTTCAAGAACGGCACGCCGACGGTCACCGTCCGCCTGATGGAAGGCCAGGACAAGGCCACCTTCTCTGCGCGCGCGCCCATGCACCTGCACGCGCACGGCGGACTTAACAAAGAGGTTAACGCGCCGGCGAACGTGCCCTTCACGGTGCGGCTCGCGTCGGCGGATGCAGCGGAGCAAGGATTTGCGGTGCAGGTGGGCGAGTTCGCGGTCGACGATCGCGACGCGCTCGCGGCCGCCAAGCAGCTCTGGACCTCGCGCGGCTACGAGGCGCACGCGCTGACGGAAGGCGCCGTCTACGGCATCGCGGGCCACGTGCTCGACAACCGGCACACCCTGCTCCTGCTCGGGCCGCACGGTCCCAAGGCGCAAGCGCGCGCGATGCAGGACGAGATCGGCCAGAAGTTCGGCGAGGCCACGCTGCTGCACACCACGCTGCTCAAGCGGCCTTCGGGCGTCCTCGAGGTCAGCGACGCCAACGGGAACGTGCTCGCGCAGGCTCAGGATCTCGTCGTGGTGGACGACGACCAGATCGGCTTCGACGTGAAGCAGGTGGAGTACGGCGTCGGCTATTCGTGGCACGGCTTCGCGGATCGCTCGTACCGCGGGCAGCTGCTGTTCACGGTCGATCCGCAGGGGAAGCTCGCGGTGGTGAACGCGGTGCCGCTCGAGGAGCTCTTGCGCGGCCTGGTGCCAAGCGAGATCCCCGCGAAGGCGCACGCCGAAGCGCTCAAGGCCCAGGCGGTGACCGCGCGTGGTGAAGTGCTCGCCAAGATCGGCGTGCGCCACCTCGAGGATCCGTACCTCTTCTGCTCCGAGCAGCACTGCCAGGTGTACTCGGGCATCGGCGGCGAGACGGCGGCCACCGACGCCGCGATCAAGGCGACGGCCGGCGAAGCGCTCTTCCTGCCCAACGGCGGCAAGCTGGTGGACACCGTCTACTCGGCGATCTGCGGCGGCTACACCGAGAACAACGAGAACGTGTGGGCCGGGCCGCAGAACCCGGCGCTGCGCGGCGTTCCCGACGTCATCGGCGACGACAAGAGCGTCCCCGCGACGCTCACCGACTCGTCGCTGCCCGGCTTCTTGAACAGCAAGGCGGCGTTCGCGTGCAAGCTGGCGAGCGCGTCGACGGCGTCCAAGTTCCGCTGGACGAAGCGCTTCACTGCGAGTGAAGTCGACGCCATGCTCGCAACCCTGAAAGTCGGCCACGTGCTGGGCATGAAGGTCACCCAGCGCGGCGTCTCCGGACGCGCCATCGCGCTCACCGTCAGCGGCGACGCGGGCGCCAGCGAGATCCGCGGCGAGCTCAACATCCGCAAGGCGTTCAAGAACCTGCCCTCGGGCATGTTCGTGCTCGCGTCCGAGGGCGGAAAGTCCGGCCCGAGCGCGTGGACGTTCAGCGGCGGCGGCTGGGGCCACGGCGTGGGCATGTGTCAGATCGGCGCCATCGGCCGCGCCGAGCACGGCCAGACCTACCGCGACATCCTGGCCCACTACTTCCAGGGCAGCGAGTTGGTGAAGGTCTACTAGAACCCGCTCCAAGCCCCTGATTCCAAGCCCGTCCGCTGCGCCGGCTTCGTCACCGGCGGGGGTTGAAGCTCTGAGAACCCCGGGGAAGGCTCTGGCGACCGCGCGGTTGAAGGACCTGCGGGGTGTCGCCGATGTGGGATGCACGTCGCCAACGGGCATCCGAGCGGGCGCACTTGAAGCTTGCGGCCGTGCTTCGCACCCTTGAGGCAGGGGCTCCTCCGCCCGTTCGGCGGGAGAGATAGAGTTTGGGCAAGGGTGCAGGGGTCTTCGTGAAGCCGGCTGGCGAACCCATCTTCCGGCGTCGACCGGATCGCGAGGGACGCCGGCTCGCGCTGGGCGCCCTGCTCGCGCTGCTCTTCCACGGCGGCGTCGGGCTCCTCCTGCTGCTCTTCGCCATGCTCGGCTGGCTGGGCCTGCCCACCGAGCCGTTCAAGAGCCAGGAGCCAGTGTCGCTGGTGAACCTGCCGGGCTCGCAGTGGGACCAGAACCGCATCGTCGGCCCCAAGCAGCAGCAGACGCCCAAGGCGGCGCAGGCCGAGGAGGAAAAGCCCAAGCCGCCCGACGAGGAGAAGAAGAAGGAAGACCTGCCCAAAGGCCAGGTGGTGGACGTGGCGCCGGGCAACGACGAGAAGCCCAACGACGACGCCAAGTACCTCGCCGAGCACAACAACAAGGTCGACAAGCAGAGCCGCGCCAAGGACCAGACGCCGTTCTACAAGAACGCTCAGCCCAAGCGGACGACCACCCTGCCGCCCAACCAGACCACCGGCCACGACGTGGCGAGCAAGCCCTCGCTCAACGGCAACCACGGCCTGGGCCAGGACGAGGCCGAGAAGCAGCAAGGCAAGATCGCCGGGCACCTCGACGTGCCCTCGGTCGAGAAGCGCGACCAGGTGGCGATGCGCAACGAGCTGAACGGCGAGATCCACAACCAGAACGAGTCGGAGGCCATCAAGGGCAACTCCGACAAGCTCAACATCACGCCCGGGCCGCAGGGCGAAGGCGAGTCGAAGGCGCCCAGCGAGGGGCGCGCCGGCGACAAGAACGTGGCCAACTTGATGCCCTCGGCAGCCGCGCTCGACAAGATCACCGGCGCCGCGCCGAACGATCACCTGGCCGACGTGGACGAGGGCGACGGCACCTTCCTCAACACCCGCGAGTTCAAGTACGCCACGTTCTTCAACCGGGTGAAGCAGAGCGTGGGCGAGCACTGGGATCCGAGCACGCCCCTGCGCTCGCGCGATCCCGAGGGGAAGATCTACGCGTACAAAGATCGCTACACGCTGCTCACGGTGACGCTGGATCCCAGCGGACGGCTGCGCGCGGTGAGCGTGGAGAAGTCGAGCGGCGTGGAGTTCCTCGACGACGAGGCGGTGGCCGCCTTCGAGCGCGCCCAGCCCTTCCCCAACCCGCCGCCGGGCCTGGTGGACCACGGCGAGGTGCACTTCACCTTTGGCTTCTTCCTCGAGGTGAACTCGGGGTCGAGCTTCAAGATCTTCCGCTCGCGCGACTGATCAGCTCTTCGAGGGCGGCGGATTGAGGTGCTTGTTCACCTCCATCCACGCGCGCTGCAGCTCCGGGTTCATCGGATCCTGGGTGAGCGCGGCCTCGCACTCGCGCAGCGCCGCCGGGTAGTTGTCGCGGTTTCGCGCGATCTTGATGCGCCCGAGCATCTGCTGGCTGCGCTCCTCGATGCCCGGCCGCTGGGCGAGGAAGCTCTTGTGGCGCTGCGAGAGGTCGGTGATGGGCAGCCCGGCTTCGATGCAGCGGGCCACGCCGCGGAAGTTGCCGCGGTGCGCGTCGTACTCCACCTTGCGCGCCAGGGTGCCCAGCGTCTCCAGCGCCGCGCGCACGCGCGTGATGCCGGCCTCGAGCGGCGGCTTGTGGTGCGCTTCGGCCTTGGAGAGCGCGCGCTTGATGCGGTCGTCGAGCGCCTTGGCCGCGGGCCCGATGCCCTTGAACTCCACGTCTGCGGGCAGGCCGAGGATGTCGTAGTGGTTCGCGTTGAACCGCTCGGAGAGGTAGTTCAGCATCCGCGCGACTTCGGGATCCGTGGGCGCGGAGGTGCTCGGCGGCGGCACGCTCGGGTTGGGCAGCGCGGCCGGCTTGGCCGTGGTGATCTCGGTGAGCGCCTTGCGCTGATCAGCGCTGAGCGCAACGAACTGAACGCCAAAGCCGGGCTCCATACCCCACGCGCGCGCCTCCGAGGGCGACACGTGCCGCACCACCTCGCCCGTGACCTCCACGCGCCCCGCTCCACCCGGCCGGGGCAGCCCGAGCTGGACCTTGGAGAAGAGGGGCGGCAGCGACGCGGAGGTGCAGAGGAACGCGCCGCCGCGCGAGACGTCGGCCGCGATGAGCTTCATGGCCGGCGGCGGCGAGAGCACCTCGACCTCGAAGTTGGCCACCACCCGCGGCATCTCCGCGGCGGTCACCGGCGGCGGCGTGCGCAGCGGCGGCGGCGTGCGCAGCGGCAGCGGGGTCACGTGCAGCGGGGTGAGCCGCTGGGGCGTGGCGGTGACCGGCGGAGGGGGCGCCGACTTGCGAGCGACCACGGTGGCCGCGGCGTCGCGGAGCGCGTCGGCCACCTCGCGCGCGGTCTGGAAGCGCTCGTCGGGGTTCTTGGCCAGGCAGCGGAGGATGACGAACTCGTAGGCCTCGGGCAGCTCCGGGTTGAACTGCCGCGGGGGTTGCGGCGCCTTGTCGAGGTGCGCCGCGATGAGCCGGCCGATGCTCGTCTCCTGGAAGGGCAGCCGGCCCGCAGCCAGGCGATAGGCGATGCAGCCGAGCGAATAGACGTCGCTGCGCGCGTCCACGGGCTTGTTGTCGGCCTGCTCCGGCGACATGTACTCCGGCGTGCCCACCAGGACGCCGGTGGCCGTCTCGTTGCCAGCGCTGCTCTCGTCGCGGAGCTTGGCGATGCCGAAGTCCACCAGCTTCACGAAGTGCTCGCGCTGCCCGCGCTTGGTGATGAACACGTTCTCCGGCTTGAGATCGCGATGGATGATCGCGCGACCGTGCGCGGCGGCGAGCGCGTCGCAGAGCTGGAGGAGGATGTCGGTGGCCGTCTCGAGGTCGAGCTTCTTCTCCTTGAGGAGCTGCGCGAGCGTCTGGCCCTCGAGGGCCTCCATCACGATGTAGTAGCGGTTGGGCGGGAGCTGGTTGAGGTCGAAGATGCTGACGATGTTCTCGTGGCCGATGAGGTTGACCGCGCGGGCCTCGTCGTAGAACCGCCGCACCAGCTCGGGCCGCGCCGCGAGCATGGGGTGCAGCATCTTGATGGCCACCTTGCTGCCGATGCCCGGGTGCTCGCCCAGGAACACCGCGCCCATGCCGCCCTTGCCCAGCAGCTTCACCAGCCTGAAGGAGCCCACCATCTGCCCCACCATCTGCTCGGGCGCGACGACGGCCGAGTAGGCGTCATCCATGGGCGGCGGGGCCGCGGGCACGGGCGCAGCGGGCGGCGGCGACGGCGGGTTGGGCGCGGGCGCGGTGGGCGCGAACGGGCTTCCTGCCATGGAGTTCCCGGGCGACGGCGGCCGGGCCACGGTCGGCATGGCGGGCATGCCCGCCGTCGGCGGCGACGAAGGACCGGCCATGGTCTCCGAGAAACCACCAGGCTTCACGCGCGCAGGCGTGGGCAGGCGCGCGGCTGCGGACTCGATGGCCGCACCGATGCTGGGCGCCGGATTGGGCGCAGCGGGGACCATGATCGGCGGCGCGGCGGTCGGAGGCGTGACCTGCGGCGGTGCAGCGGTGGGGGGCTTGCTTGCCGTCCCTGGAAGGCCCTGGGTTGCGGGCGCGGCGGGCCGCACCATGGTCTCGCTCCCCACCGGTGGGCAGAGCTGATCGGGCGCATGCGCCAGCCCACAGATCGGGCATGGAGGGAACGCAGACATCTGAGCCAGGCAGTGTAACGGACAAACCGCGATTCGTCCCCAGGTCCGAATGGGCTCAGCGTCGCGACTTTGGGCGGGTGGCTGGCCCGAGGCTTTGCTAACGTCGCTGGCCGTGGAAACCGCCCTGGCCGCTCCGAACGCCCGCCGCGAGATCAAGCACGAGTTCGGCCCCGGGCTGCGCTGGGTCTGCCGGCATTACTTCGATGCGGTGAAGGTGGGGCCGGAGGTCGAGGCCGGGCTGCAGGCTGCCGCGCGCCAGGGCCACGTGGTCCACGTGATGCGCTCGACGGGCCGCATCCGCTTCGTGTTCCTGGCCTACCTGTTGGCGAAGCTCGGGCTGCCGCCGCTGCGCGCGTGCGTGGGCCTGGCGCGGCTCTTCTTCAAGCCCTGGCGTCGGCTCATCGGCGGGGAGGCGGGCGCGGCAGTCGTCCAGGCGCTGGAGCGAAATGGCTCGGCGCTGGTGTTCTTGAAGCGCGCGGTGCTCGGCAGTCGGCGCGGCGCGGCGCTGCCCGATCCGTTTCCGGCGCTCGTGGCCCAGGCGCGCAAGAGCGAGAAGCCCATCCTGCTCCTGCCCGAGCTGCTCGTTTGGGAGCGCCGGCCGGGACACGTGCGGCCGAGCCTGACCGACACGCTCTTCGGCTCGCCCGACGCGCCCAGCGGCCTGGCGCAGTTGATGGCGTTCCTGCGCAACTACCGGCGCGCGTACGTGCGGCTCGGCGAGCCCATCAACCTCACGCAGTTCGTGAAGGACAACGCCAGCGAGCCCGACGCCGTGCTGGCGCGCAAGGTCCGTGGCGCGCTCTCGCAGCACCTGGAGCGGCAGAACCGCGCGGTCGTGGGGCCGCGGCTCAAGGATCCCGCGCGCGTGCGCGAGGAGATCCTGCGCGATCGCGCGTTCCACAAGACGCTCGAGCAGACCGCCGAGGAAGCCAAGCGGCCGCTGGCGAGCGTGGAGTCGGAGGCGAACAAGGACATCCGCGAGATCGAGTCGCGGCCGAACCCCACGTTCATCGCTTTCATCCGGCCGTTCATGGCCTGGATCTTCAACCGCATCTACGACGGCGTGGAGATCGACGACGCCGGCCTGCAGCGCGCCATGAGCGCCGGCCTCAAGGGCCCGCTCGTGTTCTGCCCCAGCCACAAGAGCCACATCGACTACCTGCTCATCGCCTGGGCGTTCGCCGAGCGCGGCATGGCCCCGCCGCTCGCTGCCGCCGGCGCGAACCTGAGCTTCTTCCCGCTCGGGCCGCTGTTCCGCATGGGCGGCGCGTTCTTCCTGCGCCGAACCTTCAAGGGCGACAAGGTCTACACCGCGGCCTTCCGCGCGTACGTGAAGAAGCTGCTCAAGGAAGGCTACTCGCAGGAGTTCTACATCGAGGGCGGCCGCAGCCGGACGGGCAAGCTGCTCGGCCCGAAGACAGGCCTCTTGAGCTTCGAGGTCGACGCGTTCCTCGAGGGCGCGCGCGACGACGTGTTCTTCGTGCCGGTGTCGATCGACTACGAGAAGATCGTCGAGAGCGCCTCGTACAAGCACGAGCTCTCCGGCGGCGAGAAGCACAAGGAGGACGTCCGAGGGCTGCTCTCGACGCCCAAGGTGCTCGCCGCGAACTACGGCAGGATCTACTTGGGCTTCGAAGAGCCCATCAGCCTCAAGACCTTCCTCGATCAGCGCAAGTCGCAGTGGGGCGACGACTGGGACAAGCGCAAGACCGTGGCCGCCCTCGCCCACCGCATCGTTTGGGGCATCTCGCGCGCGTCGACGGTCACGCCCAGCGCGCTGCTGGCGACGGTGCTGCTCTCGCATCGGCAGCGCGGGGTCTCGGCGCACGCGGTGAGCGAGCGCGTCCACTTCCTGCGCGAGCTGGTGAAGGAGTCGGGCGCGCGGCTCTCGGACGTCCTCGACGCCGACGCCCCGAGCGATCCCACGGTGCTCGGCCCGGTGAACGAGTCGATGCAGCTCTTCGAAGACGACGGGATGGTCAGCCACCAGCAGGCCTCGGGCGAGACCATCTACCGCGTGGTCGACGAGCGGCGGCTGGAGCTGGTGTTCTACAAGAACAACCTCATGCACCTGGTGGCGCCGCGCGGAATCGTGGCCATGGCGCTGCGCAGCTTCAAGAACGAGCCCGCGCCCATGGCCGAGCTGCGCGAGCGCGCGCGGTTCCTGTCGCGCCTGTTCAAGCTCGAGTTCGTGTTCCGCGTGGGGCAGAGCTTCGAGGCCATCTTCGACGAGAACCTCGCCTGGCTGCTCGAGCGCGGGCTGGTGCTCAAGAAGGACGAGGCCGTGAGCGCCGCGCCCGAGGCCCACGCGGCGGAGATCCTGGGCCTGCTCTCGGAGGCGCTGCGCGACTTCG
The DNA here is from genome assembly GCA_018266075.1 of Deltaproteobacteria bacterium. Classification (GTDB taxonomy): domain Bacteria; phylum Myxococcota; class Myxococcia; order Myxococcales; family SZAS-1; genus SZAS-1. Next base: position 24,878 of record JAFEBB010000035.1, read on the forward strand.
CGGAGAGCTACCTGCTGGCGGCCAAGACGCTGCACCTGCTCAAGGGCGGCCCCCGCGACAAGAAGGGGCTGGTGCGCGAGATGCTCGAGCGCGGCCGCGCGGGCTTCCTCGAGGGCCAGCTCCAGTGTGCCGAGGCCGTGAGCCGGCCGAACCTTGAAAACGCGCTGGAGCTCTTCTCCGAGCTGCAGCTGGTGACCGCGGAAAAAGGCGGGCTCGCGCTGACCGCCGAGGGACAGAAGGCCATCGCTGAGCGCTCGCTCGAGCGCGACATCGAGCGGTTCTTGTAGCTCGCTCAGCGCTCCGCGCGCGCGTGCGCCCAGCGCACCCGACCGATTTCCAGCTTCGGCAGCCGCGCGTGCAGCGCGTCAGCGAGGACGATCGCCGTCACGGTGAGCACCGGGCCGCACACCACGTCGATCGCGTAGTGGAACCGGCACGCGAGCGTGGCCACGATGAGCCCCGTTCCCGGCACGAGCATCGCCCAGAAGAGCCGCGGCACCAGCCGCCGCGACTCGTAGAGGCAGTAGAGCGTCAGCGCGGTGTGCCCCGAGGGGAAGCAGTCGCGGAAGAAGGGCGCGCCCCGGAACATCTCGTTCAGCCAGAGCCCCATCGGCGTGGCCGCCACGGGTCCGTCGACCTGATCGATGAGGAAGAACCGTGGCCCGATGGCCGGCACCAGCACGTAGCCCAGGTAGCTGCCCAGCATCACCAGCACGTAGCCGAGGATGAACCGATCGCAGTCGCGCGCGCCCGCCTCGTGCCGCGCGAAGAGCACCAGCCCAATCGCCACCGGCCAGATGTAGTAGCTCGTGTAGAAGAGGAACAGCACGCTCAGCGCCGCGGGCGGCAGGTGCCGCTCCAGCCAGAAACCGGGCGCGAACCCGAAGATCCGCTGATCCAGCGCCGCCAGCCGCGGATCGGCCAGGTGTGGATTCAGCAAATCGACGAGTGGATCGAGCTTCGAGTACATCACGATGATGCCCACCGCCGGCGGCACGATCGTGGCCAGGAACCGCGTGGGCTCGGTGGGCCATCGGCGGTGGATGAGCCGGCCAACCCAGGGCATCGCCGCGACCACGAGGAACGTCGTGGCCGCGCCGTTCCAGCCCGTGACGTGCCGGCCGAGGCCGATCAGGATGATCGCCGCGAGCGTCGAAGCGCCCGACACGACGACATCCTGCGCGCGGATCGACAACGGCTTCGATCGCACCTCGCGAACGGTTTGCGCGTGCATGTCGAGGGCCCGCCTCACGCGCAACCCCCGATTTCGCCGAGTTTTGGAATGCGCGCGTTCATGGGCACACAACCGCTTCAAGGTTGGTCCCGGGCGCGTCAAAGCGCAACCTGGCATGCCCATCGCGACCACGGTTTGACAGGTCTGTGGATTTCTGGCCTAACCCGCCCCGCAACGTCCTGGGATGCGCGGTTTTTGTTGGTACCTGCGCGCTGCGTACTTATCTTGCAGCGCCTGGTGGGCAGCCCGGTTCCCTTGGAGGGGAGATGGACGTCTTTGACAAGGCATTTGCTTGGCGCGACTTGAAGATCGCCAAGGCCACCGGCTTCTACCCCTACTTCAAGAGCATCTCCGACAGCGACGCCACGGAGGTCGTCATCGACGGCCGCCGGGCGATCATGATCGGCTCGAACAACTACCTCGGCCTGACGCGGCACCCGAAGGTCATCGCCGCGGCGCACGAGGCCATCGACAAGTACGGCACCAGCTGCTCCGGCTCGCGCTTGCTCAACGGCACCCTGGAGCTGCACCACGAGCTGGAGCGTCGCTTCGCCAAGTTCCTCGGCAAGGAAGCGGCGATCTGCGTGACCACGGGCTTCACCACGAACCTCGCGGTGCTCTCCGCCCTGCTCGGCCGCGGCGACGTGGTGTTCAGCGATCGCCAGAACCACGCCTCGCTCGTCGACGGCATCCGCCTCAGCTACGCAGACGAGAAGCGCTTCCGCCACAACGACATGGCGCAGCTCGAGAAGCTGCTCCGCGAGACCGATGAGAAGCACGGCAAGCTCATCGTCACCGACGGCGTCTTCTCGATGGAAGGCGACCTGGCCGACTTGAAGGGCATCACCGCGCTGGCCAAGCAGTACGGCGCGCGCGTGGCGGTGGACGACGCGCACGGCCTCGGCGTCATGGGCGCGCACGGCCGCGGCACCGCCGAGCACTTCGGCGTCGAGGACGACGTCGACCTGGTGCTGGGCACGTTCTCCAAGTCGTTCGCGAGCCTGGGCGGCGTCTGCGCCGGGCCGCAGCAGGCCATCGACTGGATCCGCCACAAGGCCCGCCCGTTCATCTTCCAGGCCGCCATGACGCCGTCGGCTGCTGCTGCGTGCATGGCTGCGCTCGACGTGATCGAGAACGAGCCCGAGCGCCGCGAGCGCCTCTGGCAGATCACCGAGAAGATGCAGCGCGGCTTCAAGAGCATGGGCTTCGACACCGGCGTGTCCGTGACGCCCGTCGTTCCTCTGCTCATCGGCGAGCAGCTGCGCACGTTCAAGTTCTGGAAGGCGCTCTTCGAGGCCGGCGTGTTCTGCAACCCGGTGATTCCGCCAGCTGTCGCTGCGAACCAGTGCCTGCTGCGCACCAGCTACATGGCCACCCACACCGACGACCAGCTCGATCGCGTGCTCGACATCACCGAGCAGATTGGCAAGAAGCTCGGCGTGATCCCCTCGGTGCGGCCGCACACGGCGGTCACGGTCAAAGTCGCGTCGCCGGGCCACGACCAGTTCCTCGCGAGCGCCGAGCGCTCGGAGGCGCCGGTCTCCCTCTGGTCCAACGGCAACGTCCGCGACGAGCGCCCGCTGCACAAGCGCCTCGGCGACGTGGTCGAGCGCTTCACCTGGACGGCCATCAACACCGATCCGTCGGACATGGTGAAGGTGACGGCGCTGCCCAAGAAGCTCTGGGATCGCCGCGCTCAGCTGCCGCAGCTGGTGATGGAAAAGGGCGTGAGCCTGGTGATGCGTCAGAAGGATGCTTAAACGCTTCTTGCGGAACGACGGGCCGATTCGGTAGGACGCGCGCTGGACGTGGAGAGGGTCATGGCCGTTCCCTTGCGACGGATGGAAGTGGTGGAGCCCGCGGTGCTGCCCGTGGACGTGGCGCCGGTGCGCTCGGCCGTGGACCGCGACAAGTTCATCCGCTTCCAGTACGACCTGTACCGCAACGACCCGAACTTCGTGCCGCCGCTGGAGATGGAGCGGCGCGACTTCCTCGACCCGACGAAGAACCCGTTCTTCCGCCATGCGGAAGTGGACCTCTTCCTGGCGCGCCGCGACGGCGAGATCGTGGGTCGCATCGCCGCGATCCACGACCGCAACTACAACGCGTTCTGGAAGAGCAAGACCGTCGCGTTCGGACTCTTCGAGAGCATCGACGACCCGGCCGTGGCGCGCGCGCTGATCTCGACCGTGGAAGCCTGGGGCAAGGAGCGCGGCCTCGAGCACCTCCTCGGCCCGCTCAACTTCTCCACGAACTACGACTGCGGCGTGCTCATCGACGGCTTCGACCGCCCGGCCGTGTTCTTGATGACCTACAACCCGCGCTACTACCCGGAGTTGCTGGAGCGCGCGGGGCTGTCGAAGGCCAAGGACCTCTTCGCCTGGGACCTGCTCAGCACGCAGGAGCCGCCCGAGAAGGTCGTCCGGATCGCCGAGAAGATTCGCAAGCGCGAGGGCATCACCGTCCGCAAGGCGAACTTGAAGGACCTGCCCGGCGAGATCGCCAAGCTGAAGAAGGTCTACAACGCGGCGTGGGAGCGGAACTGGGGCTTCGTGCCCATGACCGACGCCGAGTTCGATCACATGGCCAAGGACATGAAGTCCGTGGTCGTGCCCGACTTCCTGCTCATCGCCGAGGTCCAGGGCGAGCCGGTGGCGTTCTCGCTCACCCTGCCCGACATGAACCAGGCCTTCCGCCAGATCGAGGACGGCCGGCTCACGCGCTTTGGCCTGCCCATCGGCCTCGCCAAGCTCGTGTACTACCAGCGCAAGATCAAGTGGGCACGGCTCACGGCGCTGGGCATCGTCGAGGGGTACCGGCGGCGCGGTTTGGACGCAATCCTGTACCTCGAGACGCTGCGCGCGGTGCAGCGCCTGGGCTACGAGGGCGGCGAGATCGGCTGGACGCTCGAGGACAACCACCTCGTGAACCGCGCCATCGAGTCCATGGGCGGCAAGCACAGCAAGACGTACCGCGTGTACGAGAAGTCGCTCTGAGCCGCTGGGCCGCGCTGCTGCTGGGTTTGGCAGCCTGCGGCCAGGGCTCGCAAGACGTCGGCAGCCCGTGCAAGGACAGCAGCCAGTGCGGCTTCGGCGAGACGTGCCTCGTCTTCTCTGGCACCAGCTCTCAAGGCTGCGACGCGTCCGTCCAGGCCTGCTCCAAGGCCTGCGTCGAGGACGCCGACTGCAACGCGCTCGCGGCCGGGCTGACGTGCTTCCAGGGTTGCGGAGACAACCCGAACTTCTGCGCCAAGTCGCCGAAATGAACGGGCCGCAGCCTTTGCCTCCACCTCCCCCGCAGGGATAGAAGATTCCCCAGTTTCCTCGCCGGGGGGCGGGCCGACGAATTTTGGCCTCCGGCGTGCGTCTGGAACCTTTGCGAGGTCGCGCCGTGCGGATGCTCATCCTGGCCAGCCTTCTCACTGCCGCCACCGGCCACGCCGACGGCACGAGTACCAAGAAGCCCTCGAAGAACAAGGTCGACTTCGGCTTTGGCGACACGCCGCCGCTCCCCAAGGCCGACGGCATGGCCAACACCAAGGTCGACGACCCCGACGCCGACCAGACCAAGAAACCGGCAGACCCCAAGGCCGTGAAGTACGAGCTGGTGTCGGTGCAGCACGCGCAGCAGTTCAACATGCGCGGTGAGAAGTACGAGCCCAAGTACGTCATCCCGAAGATCGACGTGGCCAACCTGCCGATGACGGTGCCGCCCTTCCACACGCTCGTCCAGGTTCGCTCCAGCGACCGGCTCGGCGCCGCCATCGAGGTGCGGCTCCTGGATCCGCGCGGGGCCCAGGTGGTGTCGAGCCAGGGCGCGCTGGTGTTCGGCGGGCACGACGAGGCCGAGTTCCTCGTCGATTGGGACCCGTTTACCCTCAAGATGTCGGGCACCTACAACGTCGAGGTCAGCGTCGCGGGCCAGGTGATCGGCAAGAAGCCCTTCCCCGTGCAGCAGGAGCTTCGCGCCTCGCTGGTCGCCACCCAACCGCAAGACGCCGGCGGCCCGCCTCCCGCGCCGGAGCCCGAGCCCAAGCAGAACTGGCCCTGAGCAAATCAAGGGTCTGTGCGAAATCCGCCAATTCTGATTTGATACAGCCCAGGTGGAGGGGCTGCGAGTGGCGGAGCGTTACGAGCTGTTGGTTTGTCCGCACTGCGGGCACCGATGGTTGACCATCGGCGCCGCGGCGCTGAACGTGGCCGAGGCGGAGGCCCTGGTCGCCGACCACGGCAAGCACGCGCACCCCGGCAAGCGGCTGGAGCTGGAGTCGTTCATCCCCCGGCCGCCCAAAGACAAGAAGCCGCGGCCGCCCAGCCGGCGAAACCGGGGCTGAGTCAGCTTCCCTTGGTGAAGAACGCGCGCTCGACCTCGTCGGCGGTGCGCGGATTCCCGCCTGTCTTCGGCCGCAGGGCCACGGCGGTCGCGTGCTCTTCGGGCGAGGCGGGCTCGGTGGTGGCCTGGAACGGCGGCGTGTTCAGCGCGCCCATCACCGCCTGGCGCAGGATGGCGCCCACGGTGGTGTTCTTCTTGAGGGCGTAGGCCGTGAGGGCGTCGGCGGCGTCGCCGTCGAGCTTGAAGGTGAACGCCCTCGCCTTCCCCAGCGCCTGGTGCAGCCGCTCGAGGGAGGCCGAGAGCCCGGCCACGGTGAAGTCGCCGCGATCGAGCTTCTGCTTGATGGCGGCGGCCAGCTCGTCCTTCTTCATCCAGCGGCCGTCGACCTGGATGGTCTCGGCGTCGAGATCGATGGGCTCGCTCACGCGCGCCTCCCCGTTTGGACCCTCGACTTTGCGCGTCTGCTCCGCGCGCCGTCAACCACAGGACCCAAAGCGGCCTCCACCATCCCCACGCTTCCCAAGAGCTTGCGCTCGGCGGCCATCATGCGCGCGGCGTCGGCCTTCTTGTGGTGGTCGTGACCGAGCACGTGCAGCAGCCCATGCGCGAGGTAGCGCGCGAGCTCGGCTTGCAGCGGCCGGCCTTCTTCGGACGCGCGGGCGCGTGCGGTCTGCAGCGAAATCATCACGTCGCCGAGCGGCTTCAGCGTGCCGGGCGGCAGCGGCTGCTCGCCCGCGGGGAACGAGAGCACGTCGGTGGGCTTGTCCTTGTGGCGCCAGTCGCGATTGACGATGCGGATCTGCGCGTCGGTCACCAGGCTGAGCGAGAGCTCGCAGCCGGAGAGCCCCAGCTCGCGCAGGTAGCGCTTCGCGAGCCGCCCCAGGGACGCGGCAATGGGCGCGCTGCGCGGCGCGCGGGCATCGACGAGCACGCGGTTGGGCTTGTTCGGCGTGCTCAATTACGTCCCGAGCTTCTTCACGTTCGACGGCGGATCGCCCACGGCGCGCAGCTGCGGCGCCTCGTTCTGCTTGGGCGGGTTCACGGCGCCGGGCGGATACTGAGGCCGCGAGTGGTAGATGCCCGAGAGCGATTGGAAGAAGCTCTTGGCGAGCACGTTCAGGTCTTTCAACGTCAGGTCGCACTCGTCGAGCTGGCCGTCGGCGAAGATGCTGTTGATCATCTTCTTGACCAGAGCTTGAAGATTCGCGTCGCTCGGCTCGGCGAGCGCGCGGCTCGCGGCCTCCACGGCGTCCGCGATCATCACCAGCGCGGCCTCGGGGTACTGCGGCTTCGGGCCGGGATAGCGGTACGCGGCCTCGTCGATGGGCGAGCCGTCCTTGCCCTCCTGCTCCTTCATCGCCTTGTGGAAGAAGTAGCCGACGAGCTTGGTGCCGTGGTGCTGCGGAATCGCGTCGGCGACGGCCTTGGGCAGCTTGTACTGCTTGGCCATCTCGATGCCGTCGGTGACGTGCTTCTTGATGATCTGCGCGCTCGTCGCCGGCGCGAGCTGATCGTGGCGGTTCTCGCCCTTCTGGTTCTCGCCGAAGTAGAGCGGGTTCTTGCCCTTTCCGATGTCGTGGTAGTACGCGCACACGCGCGCGAGCAGCGGGTTGGCGCCGACCGCCTCGGCCGCGGCCTCGACCAGCGAGCCCATGATGATGCTGTGGTGGTAGGTCCCGGGCGCCTGGACGATGAGCTCCTTGAGCGCCGGGTGGTTCAGGTTCGCGAGCTCGAGCAGCTTGATGTCGGTGACGTAGCCGCCCAGCCACTCCACCAGCGGCGCCGCGCTCATCACCAGCACCGGTGTCAGCACCGCGCCACCGAAGAGCCCCGCAGCCGCGCCCGCGACGGTCTCGCGCGAGGCGAACTTGCCAGCGATGAGCTGCAAGCAGATCACCATCAGCGCGTTGGCGGCACCGGTCCAGAGCCCCGCGCGGAAGAGCGCCGCGCGGTCCTTGGCGCCCGCCACGCGCTGGGCGCCCACGAGCGCACCCACCCAGGCGTAGAGCCCCATGGCCAGCGAATTTCCCGCCACCATGGCCGCGAGCAGCGCGAACGCGCCCGAGAACAAGAGCGCCTCCTCCGCGCCGAGCACGAAGCGCACCAGCATTGCGCCCGCGGCAAACGGAATCGCGTACTCGAACGCGTCGCCAGCGAGCCCCGGCAGCCGGTCGCGGACGCTCTCCGACACCAGCAGGCCCACGTCCATCAGCGCCAGCATCGCCAGCAGCCACGCGGCGAGCAGGAGCACGTCTTTGCGCGTGGGCCGGAAGCGCCGCAGCCCGCGCTTGCCGAAGGCGAAGAGGCCGCCCAGGAGCAGCGCCACCGCGAGCGCCGTCCCCGCGCGGACCTGCCGAGGATCGAGCTCGGCGTTCTGGGCGCGCATGCCCTTGAAGATGAGCAGGTGGCGCTTGTCGATGCGCTCGCCCGCGGCGATGACCTTGTCGCCCTTCTTGAGCTGGATGACCACCGGCTTGATGGCCGCGCGGGCCATGTCGGCGCGGTGGGCGGTCTCGGCGGCGTCGAAGGTCAGGTTGGGACGCAGGAAGCGCCGCGCCAGGTGCACGGCGGCGCTGCGCGCGGTCGGCGGCAGGTCGTCGGGCAGCTGCGCACCGGCGTTCGCCTCCTCGGCGCGAACATGGTCCAGGTCCGGGACCTCGTTGACCGCCTTGGGCCCCTCGTCCGGGCTGCGCTCGCCGGGCTGGAGCTGCTGGCCGGGGCCGAGCAGCACCATCTCGCCCTCGCGCAGGCCCACGTGGGGGAACGTGCGGACGCTGATGCCCCGGCGGCCCAACGCGGCCAGCTCGTCGGAGGCCTGGGCGATCATCGGCTGCTGATAGCGGCGCAGGAGCAGCTCCACGGCGTGCTCCTCCTCGCCGCTGAACTGGACCTGGATCAGCGCCTGGAAGTCGTCGTCGTCGAGCGCGAGCTGCAGCTCACGGTACAGATCCTCGCGGCTGTCGGCCATCGCCTTGGCCAGCTCGGGGCTCACGGCGTCGTTCGGGTGCGCCTTGGGCGCGGGCTTCTTGCCCTTCTCCGCCGGCGCCTCGGCGGGCGGCGGCGGCAGCGTGGCGCGCACGGCGCTCACCGCCTCCTGCATGCGCGAGAACCCCGCGCGCAGGCGCGAGAGCGCGCCCTGGGCCACGGAGAGGTCGTAGTCGTAGACGGGGCGCACCTGCGCCGCCGCGTCGTCGCGCTGGGCAGCGGTGGTGGCCTCGTCGGGGATGTCGTAGTCGCGGTCGGCCTTGACGGTGAAGCGGGCCAGCTCGCCCACCTGAACGTCCTCGAAAGCCGGCACCTTGGAGCCGTAGAAGCCGGGCGTGACCAGGAAGGCCGCGCCGACGGCGACCAGCGCCAGGAGCACCGCGCCCGCGACCCGCTCCACCCAGCGCCAGCGCGCCGCGCGCCGGGCAAGGTCCTGGAGCGGCGGCGGAATCAGATCCGCCGCGGGACCGCTCGGTCCTGAGCCGCCTTCCTCGGGCATGACCGGGCATCCTGACCCAACCCACCCGGTCGGTGCAACCGGTCAACTGGCCGCGGATCAGGGCCCAAAACATCCGAAATTGCTCAGAAAAAGTTTCCAAAGACGAGGTAAATGTTGAACGCCCGGTCGGGGGAGCTGGCCAGGTCCACGCGCAGGACGAAAGACCGCCGCCAGAGCCGCGCACCCGCGCCGTAGCCCGGGTGGACGAACGGCCCATCGGGCTGGCCGGGCTGGTAGACGCGACCCAGGTCGAGGAAGCCGTTGAGCCCGAAGTTGAGCGGCTCGCCGCGGACCATGAATTCCGCAAGGAGGGTGCGCAGTTCGAGGGTGCCGATGAACTTCAGCCGGGCCACGTAGCGGTCCTGGGGCACGCCGCGCTCGCTCCAGAGGCCGCCGATGCCGTCGTAGGACTCCACCCCGCCGAAGTTGGGCAGCTCGAAGAACGGCGCGCCCTTGGTGAGCGCGTCGCCCTGGGCGCGCATGGCGAGAACCAGCCGGCGGTGGAACGACTTGAAGTAGAGCATTCGCAGGTCGAGGCCGCCGTAGGTGAAGCTCGAGGCGAGCGCCTGGCTCACCCCGCGCCCCGACAATTCGATGAGGCCGCCGCGGGTGGGGACGGCCTCGTGATCGCGCGTGTCGTAGTACAGGCCCACGTTGAGCTGCAGCTCGTGGCCGCCGTTGATGCCGTACGGCTGCTGCAGCTCGACCAAGGAGCCCGCGTACGGGTGGATGGTCACGTCGGTGTACGAGACGAACCCGAACGCATAGAGCTGCGGAATGAACGGATACGCCGCGCCCGCGCGCAAGAACGGCCCGATGCGATCGTAGGTGAACGGATTCGACCCCGAGAGGCCTGCGTAGCTTGCGGGGTTGTCGGAGGTGTCGTTGCCGATGCCGTAGTACGGCGCGAACTTGTCGCGGTGGTACTCGAGGCGGCCCCACACGCGGAGCTTGCTGCCCTGAAAGCGCGGCGAGTCGTAGTGGATCCAGTGGCTCTGGACGCCGCCGGTGGTGAAGTACAGCTGCGCCGCGAGCAGGTACCGATACGGGTCGACACCTCCCGCGCCCTGAATCTGGCCGGCGGCGCCGTAACCCAGCTTGGTGTCGCTGTTGTAGGTGACGAGCGGAATCACCAGCCAGTCGGTGTGTCGGGTCCCTTGCACCGCTGCCGGCGCGCCGCCGTCGAGCTCGAGGATGAGCCCGCCGTCGGGCGTGAGCACGATTCCCGCATCGGGCGCGCCGCCGTCGGCCGGACGAATCAGCGGGATGCCCTGCTCCACCGGCACGCCGGGGTTCTCGGGCCCGTGTGGAAGGACCGGAGGGCCACTCACGGGCGGCGGACCCGCCACAAACAGGGAGAGAAGGAGAGGAAGCATGGCGCGACACGCCGCGCCGTCCCACGTTAGGCACGCCTGGCTGGCCGAGCCACGAGCAGCCGTGAACGCTTGGCGTGAATCCGGAAGTGCGGTCAGCGCATGGCGCCGAGCGCGTACTGCGCGGCGCGGCCGAGCACGTCCGGATCCTTGGGGAGATCCGGATAGTGCGCGAGGAACGGACGCTCGGGGCGCCCGCTCTGGCACAGCGTCAGACAGTTCCGGTACGCGCGCCGCGCCGCCACCGCGTCGCCGAGGGCTTCGGCCGCGCGGCCCGAGTAGTAGTGGGCCAGGGCCATGTCGGCGTCGAGGAAGAGCGCCTTGCCCAGCTCCTCCGACGCCTCGCGCGGGTGGCTCGCCTCCACCTGCGCGATCCCCCAGAACAGCCGCGCCTCGGCGGAGAGCGGCTCCACCGCGAGCGCCCGCTCGTACGCCGCGAACGCCTCCGGGAAGCGCCGCAGCACCGAGAGCAGGTTGCCCAGCGAGATCCACCCGATGAGGCTCTCCGGCTCTGCCTGCACCAGCGCGCGCAAGAGGTCGAGCGCCTCCAGGAACTGCCCGCGCTCGATGAGGTCCACGCTCCGCGCCAGCCGGTGCGGCAGGTTCGGCGACACCACCGTCGGCGTTGCGGGCGGCGGCGTGGGAGGCCGCGCCTCCGGCACCGGCTTGGGCCGGCTGGGCGGCTCGAGCTGCAGCACCGGGAACTTCGCGGTGACGCGCGAACGGATTTCGAGCCTCGGCACCATCGGCGGCGTCTTGGGCCGCTCCGGCACCGACGCGCGCATGCCCATCGGCTTGCGATAGAAGAACGCGCCTTCGATCTCGGCCAGCTCGAACCGCCCGAAGATCCGGTACAGCGACTCCGAGTAGCCCAGCGCCAGGTGCCCGCCCGGCCGCAGGGCGTCGTAAATGCGCTCGAGGGTGCGCACCATGGTGGTGGCGTCGAAGTAGATGAGGACGTTGCGGCAGAAGATGATGTCGTAGCCGCCCTCGGGCACCTCGTAGCCGCCCTCGGCCAGGTTGGCCACGCCGAACTTCACCATCTTGCGGATCTCGGGCGAGACGCGCGCCGCGTCGCCGCCCTCGGCCAGGAAGAACTGGGCCACGCGCTCGCTCGACACCGGCTTGAGCTTGCGCTGCCCGAACACGCCGCGCTCGGCCTCGAAGATGGCCTCACCGTTGATGTCCGAGGCCCGCAGGTTGACCTCCGACACCAGCGCGCCACACTCCACCGCCACCATGGCCAGCGAGTACGGCTCCTCGCCGGTGGCGCAGGCCGCGCTCCAGAGGTGCAGCTGCCGGCGCTCGCGGCGGGCGCGCTCGAGCGCGTCGGGGAGGAGCTTGCGCTTCAGGGCGTCGAACTGCCGCGCGTCGCGGAAGAAGTCGGTCTTGCCCACCGTCACCAGCGGCAAGAGCCGGTGCAGCTCGGCGTCCTGCTCCGGGCCGTGCACGTAGTTGAGGTACTGCGCCGAGCCGTGCATGCCGAGCGTCTGCATGCGGCCGCGCAGGGCCATGGTGAGCCCGAACTCGCCGTCGGCGGCGAGCTTGAGCCCGGCGCGCTCCAACAGGAGCTTGCCCAGGGCCTCCACGTCTGTACGGCGGAGCTCCAAGGTCAGCCCTCCACCGCGCGGCGAATGGCGATCGCCAGCTGATCGAGGGGCAACATGGACTCCACCGCGCCCAGCTCCCAGGCGGCGCGCGGCATGCCGAACACCACGCAGGTGGCCTCATCCTGCGCGAAGGTGCGCGCGCCCTGGCGGCGCATCTCGAGCAGGCCGTCGGCGCCGTCCTGGCCCATGCCGGTGAGGATGACGCCCACGCCGCGCTGGCCGTAGTGCCGCGCCACCGAGCGGAACATGGTGCTCACGCTGGGCTTGAAGCCGCCGTCGGGCGGGTCGTCGAGGAGCAGCGCCTTGCCTTCGCGCACCTCCATCTGCTTGCCCGAGGGCGCCACGGCGATGAGCCCGGGCGTGAGCGGCATCTGGTGCGTCACCTCGCGCACCGGCGTGCCCGTCTCCACCGCGAGCCAGTGCGCCAGGCCCTCCGAGAAGCCGTCGGAGATGTGCTGGACGATGAGGATGGGCGCTGGCAGCGGACCGCGCAGGTCGTGCAGCAACTGGGCGAGCGCGCGCGGTCCGCCGAGCGAAGCGCCGACGGCAACCAGCTTGGTGCGCAAATCGGTGATGTCGTTGCGGCCGGCCTTGGCGCGGCGCGCGCGCACGTGGGTGATGACCCGCACACCCGCGAGCAGCCGCGCCCGACGCGCGAGGTCCACGGCCTGGCCTTCGGTGTAGCGGACGGCGTCCAGCGCGCCCATCGCCAGCGCCTCGAACGCCTCGGCCGGATCCTCGCCGTGGCCGGCCACCAGCAGGATGGGCGTGGGCGCGAAGGCCATGAGGTCTTGCACGCAGCGGTGGCCGTCGCGCTTGGCGAGCCCGAGCTGCAGGAGCACCAGCTGCGGCCGGGTGTCTTTGACCTTGGGCAGCAGCTCCGCGGGCTCGTGGATCGCGGCCTCGATGTGGAATTCGGGCCGAGGCAGGGCCTTGGTGAGCTCGGCGGCGAGCCCGGGATCCGCGGCGATGAGAATCCGGGTCGACATTCCGTTCTTGATCCCTGGTTCCTGGCGCTCTCCCGTCAAGACGAGCCAGCAGCCCGCGGTTAACCGGTGAGTCTCTCGATGACCTGGGCCACCGCTTCCACCGACAGCTCGCCCTTGACCAGGTACGCGTCGGCGCCGGCGTCGAGGCCGCGGCGCTTGTCCTCGGGCGCGGCCAGCGAGCTCATCACCACCACCGGCGTCTTCTGGGTGGAGAGCTCGGCGCGCAGGCGGCGGCAGAGGGCGATGCCATCGAGGCGCGGCATCTGGATGTCGGTGAGGATGATGTCGAAGTTGCCGGCGGTGGCCTTGGCGTAGCCCTCCTCGCCGTCCACGGCCTCTTCCACCTGGTGGCCCAACGCCCGCACCAGCGCCGCTTCCGTGGCGCGGGCGATGGGCGAGTCGTCCACCAGCAGGACCTTGAGGCGCCGCGCAGGAGTCGTTGCCTGGACGGGCCGCGAGGTGCGGCGGACGTCGGCCATGATGTCGGGCAGGTGCAGGAGCACGGCGATGCGGCCGTCCTCGAGCGCGGCCGCTCCGGCGATGAACTTGGCCCCGCGCAAGAAGTCGCCGCCGCAGGGCTTCACCGCGACTTCGCGCTCACCCACGAAGCCATCGACGACGAGCGCCGCGCGATCTTCCGCGTGCCGCACGAACACCGCTTGCGGCCGATCGTGTCGCGGGCCGCCGTTCAGCGACAGCAGCGGTCCCAGCGCGACGAGTGAGACGGTCCGGCCGCGATAGCGCACGGCGGAGATGCCGCTGACCTCCAAGCGATCGCTGGGATCGATGCGGCCCACGCTCTCCACATCGCTCGCGGGCAGGCCGTAGACGTCGTCGCCGAGGCGCACCAGCAGCACCTTCATCAGCGCGAGGCTCTGGGGCATGCGCAGCGAGACCCGCGTGCCCTTCCCCACCTGGCTGGTGACGCTCACCGAGCCGCCCAGCGCCTCGACCTTGCGCTTCACCACGTCCATGCCCACGCCGCGGCCGCTGGTCTCGGTGATGTCGGTCTTGGTGGAGAAGCCGGGCGTGAAGATGAGCTCCAGCGCGTCGCGGTCGGAGAGCGCGAGCGCGGCCGAGCGGGCGATGAGGCCCTTCTCGACGGCGGCCTGGCGCACGCGCCGCGGATCGATGCCGGCGCCGTCGTCGTCGACGTCGACCGCGAGCATGCCGCCGTCGGCGCGGAGCCTGAGCTCGATGCGGCCCGCCCGCGGCTTGCCCGCGCGCGCGCGCTCGTCGGGCGTCTCGATGCCGTGGTCCACGGAGTTGCGCACCGCGTGCACCAGCGCGTCGCGCACCTCGCCGAGCAGCCCGCGGTCCACGCCCACGTCGCCGTTGAAGATCTCGAACGTGACGTCCTTGCCCTGCTGCTTGGCGAGGTCGCGCACGCCGCGGGGCAGCGCGCCGAACACCGTCGAGCACGGCACCAGCCGCGCCTCGGCCACGCGGTCCGCGAGCTGGTCGAGCGCGTTGCGCATCGCGTTCAGGCCGTCGGAGTTGCGGCGCAGGAAGCGGAAGGCGTCGTCGCGCAGCAGGTGCATGTCGCCCTCGTGCAGGGCGAGCTCGCGCACGTGATCCGGGCTGTTGTGCACCACGCGCTCGGCGAGGGCCACCAGCTTGTCGCTCACGCGGTTGAAGCGCTGCACCAGCGCCGCCAGCTCGCGCACGCGGAGCGTGGAGCGCTCGCCTTCCACGAGCAGGTCGCCCGCGAGCGAGCCGAGCTGATCGAGCGAGTCCACGGCCACGCGGATGGAGCGATCCGCAGTGCGCTCGCCCTGGAGCTTGTCGGAGCTGCGCTGGCCGGGACTCTCGCGCTCGCGGTTCGAGGGCGGGCGCGCATCGCCGGACTCGGATCTGCCATCGCCCTTCGACGGCGGCCGGGCCACGGCGGTGGGCCTCGACGGCGGCCGCGCGCCCGGCTTGGTCGGCTTCGACTTCGGCCGGGCGGTCTGCGGCTCCGCTGCTGGAGGAGGCGGCGTGGGCTCCGCCGGCGGTGCGCCGCCGATCACGGACGTGATCTGCCCGATGACCTCCTTCGCCTGGGGCGCCTCGGGGTTGGTGCCCAGCGAGGTGTCGTCGACGAGCACGCTGATCGCGTCGCAGGCGCGCAGCAGCAGATCGCTGGCCTTGGCGAGCGGGGTCTTGCCCTCGCGCAGGGTGCGCAGCAGGTCCTCGGCGGAGTGCGCCACCGAGCCCACGCTGGGCAGGCCCAGCATGCGCGCTTCGCCCTTGAGGGTGTGGAGCTCGCGCGCGATCTCGTCGGCGGCGCCGGCGTCGCCCGGGTTCTTCTCGAGCGCCATCACGGCAAGACCGATCTTCTCGAGCCGATCGCCCGAGACCTCTCGGAACTTGCCGATGAGCTGCTTGCGGACCTCGTCGGGCGTCATGAACCGTGTCTGGTTCCTGGTTCCTGGTTGCTGGTTCCTGGCGGTCTCCCAACCAGGAACGAGGAACCAGGAACCAGGAACCGAAAGTTGTTTCAGTCGGCGCGGAAGCGCTTGATGAGCTCTGCGAGCCGGTTGGCGAGCTGCGCCAGGTCGGCTGCCGCGCTCGTGGCCTGACGGCTGGCCTGCGTGGTCTGGCGGGTCACGTCCTCGATCTCGCTCATGGACGCCACGACCTGCTCGGTCGCGGTGCGCTGCTGCTGCGTGGCCAGGTTGATCACCCGGGCGGCGTCGCTCGTCTCCTGGACGCCGGACAGGATTCCGTCGACCGACTGCGCCGCCACCGAGCCGAGCTTCTCGCCCTGCTCCGTCGCGCGCCGGCTCGCCTCGGCTGCAGCCGCAGCGGCGTGCGTGGACTCGCGGATTTCAGAGATCAGGTTCTTGATCTCCTTGGTGCTCTCGAGGACGTTCTCCGCCAGGCGCCGCATCTCCGCGGCCACGATGGAGAAGCCCTTGCCCGCCTCGCCGGCGCGGCTGCCTTCGAGGGCGGCGTTGAGCGCGAGCAGGTCCGAGCGGTCGGCGATCTCGTCGATGACTTCGACGACGGTGCCGATGCGCTCCACGCGCTTGCTCAGCTTGCTGATGGAGTCGACCACGGCCAGGCCGTCGCTGCGGATCTGCTGCATGGCGGTGGTGAACTCGTGGATCGCGGTGCGGCCGGAGCGCGCGGCGCCGAGGGTCTCTTCGGCCACGCGGGCCACGGAGCCGGCGTTCTCGGCTATCTGCGCGGAGGCGTGCTTCAGCTCCTCCATCGTCGCCGTGGTCTCGTGGATGGCGGCGGCCTGCTCGGTGCTGCTCGTCTCGTGCTGCGTCGAGGCCGCCAGCACCTCGTTGGCGCTCGACGAGAGCCGCAGCGCGGCCTCGTTGATCTCGCGCACGAAGGTGCGCTGGGTCTCGAGCACCCGGCCCACGCCCTCGTAGAGGCCGCGGAGCTGCGCGTCGTCGCTGGTGACGTTCCAGCTGGTGAGGTCGCCCTCGTCGGCCACCTTCACGAGCAGCTCGGAGGCCTTGTCGATGCCCTCGCGGCTCACGGACTCGCCGGCGCGGCTGAGGGCGCGGTTGATGAGCTCGCCGAGCTGGACGACCGCGGGGTCATCGCTGGAGAGCGCGCGCACGCGGGCCGAGAGGTCGCCCTGGGCCACGCGCTCGAGCACCATCAGCGCGTCGGCCAGCGGGTGGACGTTGTCCACCTTGGCGGAGGCCGTCGTCGTCTCCACCTCGGTGCCCTTGCGCTTGCCGCCGCGCTTGGACTTGCCGTTCTGCGGGACCGTCTTGTCCATATTCAGCGTCCTCTTGAGTTGGCGCGGGTCTTGGCCCGGGCCGAGATCGTCTTCAAATCGATGATGGGCACCGGCGTCTGCCCGTCGAGCACCATGCCCATGAGCTCACGCCCGCGCGCGCCCGTGACCACGAGGGCCAAGGTCGGCGGCCGTCGCAGCGCCGTGTGGGGGAAGCGCCGCACGCCCAGCACGCGGTCCACCGTCACCTGGAACTCGCCCTTGGGCCCCTTGGCCACCAGCACGCGCCGGCCCTTCGAGGCCACCAACTCCGCGGTGGGAAGCTCGTCGCTGGTGCGATCCACGCGAACGACCTCGAGCGGATCCGCGGCGAAGAGCTGTCCGGAGATCTCGAAGAACAGTAGGCTGCACTCCGAGGCCGAGGCGGCTTCGATCATGAGCCGCCCCCGGCCCGGTTGCGCGCCACCTGCACCAGGCGCTTCAGGTCGAGCAGCGCAAAGTTGCCGAGCGGATCACTCGAGACGCCCGCCAAGAACTCGGCGCCGCGCTGGGTGGCGCCCATCGGAGCCGGCTCGAGCAAGCTCGACTTGATGCGCGTCAGGCCTTCGATCTGGTCGGCGAGGAGCGCAACCACCATCCCCTCGAAGCGGACCACGGCCATGCGCGAGCGGTTGTGGGCGCGGGCCTCGCCGCGGCCCATGAGGCGCGGCAGGTCGACCACGGGCAAAACTTCACCGCGGTGGGCGCACACCCCGAGGAGAAACGGCGGGCTGCCTGGCAGCGGGGTCACCGTGGGCAGGCGCACGACCTCGTGCACGAGCGCGGCCTCCACGGCGAAGCGCTCGCCGCCCATGTCCATGCAAAAAAGCTCGAGCTCCGGCTCGGCGTCGGCCACCGAGTCGTGGTCGGCGGCCTCGGCCAGCATCTCGCGCAAGGGCTTGGCGCTGGGTGTCTCTTCTGTCATGGTGACAGGCTGGGTTGGTCAGGCGGAACGGGCGGTTGCAGAGTACCAGAGGCTCCCGGCATGGCAAGGACGGCCGGGCGTCCGAACGGGTGGTCCATGTCGCGCATCTACGTCCTCGACGATTCTCCGGTGGTGCTGGCGATGACCGTGGAAGGCCTGCGGAACGCGGGCTACGAGGCCCGCGGCGCGCCCGACCTGGCCGCCCTCGACGCCCTGCTCCGCGAGGCCGAGCCGGAGTGCATCCTCCTCGACGTGCGCATGCCGGAGATGTTCGGCGACGACGTCCTCGAGTTCCTGCGCACCGAAAAGCGGGTGAGCAGCCGGCTGCTGCTCTTCTCGGACCTGCCGGACGAGGAGCTCGAGGCGCGCGCCAAGAAGGCCGGCGCGGACGGCACCGTGCCCAAGTCGCGCGGCATGGAGGCCATCGTCGAAGCCGTGGCGCAGCAGGTGAAGCAGCCGCCGGTGGTGCGTCAGGCGCGTCCCAAGAGCGAGCCGCGCGCGCCGAGCCCGGTGGCCGCCAAGCTCATCGGCCGGCGCATCCTGGTCGTGGACGACTCGGAGATGACGGCCAAGCTCATCGAAGGCGAACTGCAACAAAAAGGTTATGAAGTCTCCGTCGCCGAGAACGTGGACAAGGCCACGCGCATCATCCTCCGCCGGCAGACGCGCCCCGACCTCATCCTCCTCGACGTGAACATGCCCGGCGTGAACGGCGAGCAGTTCTGCCGCTTCTTGAAGGGCAACTCGCTCTTCGCGGGCATCAAGGTGGTGCTCTGCTCCGCGGCGAACGTCGAGGAGCTGAAGCGCATCTGCAAGGAGGCAGGCGCCGACGGCTTCGTGCCCAAGGACGCCTTCATGAGCACCTGGGTGCTCAAGCAGATCGAGCCCAAGCATCCCTAGCTTGTTGGCGTGAGCCAAATCGCAGGCATCGCCCTGGCCTTGACCCTCGACGCGCTCGCCGGCCTGGTTGGCGGTGTGCTCCCCGACGCGTGGCTTCGCCGGCAGCTCGGTCCGCTGGTCGGCTTCGCAGCGGGCGCGCTCATCGCCGTGGCCTTTCTCGACCTCTTGCCCGAAGTCGCGGGGCGGATGGGGCCGCCGGGCTTCGCGCTCGCGCTCGCAGCGTTCACGGCGGCGGCGTTGGCGGAGTGGCGGCTGGAGCCGCACCTGGAGCACAAGCCGATTCGCGGCCCCCTGCCCGGCTCGCTGCTCGGCTCGGACGCGCTCCACAACATGGGCGACGGCGCGGCCATCGCGGCGGCGTTTCTCGCCTCGACCAAGGCGGGCGTGCTCGCGGCGGGCGCGGTCATCCTTCACGAAGTTCCGCAAGAGGTGGGCGACTACGCGCTGCTGCGCGCGGCCAACATCAGCCGGAGCAAGGCGCTGCTCGGCCTCTTCGCCGTCCAGCTGACGGCCTTCGTGGGCGCGGCGCTGGTGCTGGTGGTCGCGCGCCACGCGGCGGTGGTGACGAGCGTGGCGGTCGCGCTCGCGGCGGGCACGTTCCTCTTCATCGGCGCGACGGATCTGCTGCCCGAGCTCTCCCGCGGGCATGGCCCCGAGCGGCGGCGGCGACGGACGAGCTTCGTCCTCGGGTTGCTCGGCGTGGCGGCGCTGACGGCGGTGCTGAAGTAGCTTCTCTTGATGCGCGCGATGGTGCTCGAGAAGGCGGGCCAGCCGCTCGTGCTGCGGGAGCTCGCCGAGCCGACGTGTCGGCGCGAGCAGCTCGTGGTGCGCGTGCAGGCGTGCGGCGTGTGTCGGACGGATCTGCACGTGCTCGACGGCGAGCTCGACCAGCCCAAGCTGCCGCTGGTGCTCGGGCATCAGATCGTGGGCGAGGTCGTCCGGCTGGGAAGCGACGTGCGGCACCTGTCGCTCGGTCAGCGCGTGGGCATTCCCTGGCTCGGCTGGACCGACGGCACCTGTGCGCAGTGTCGCGCCGGCCGCGAGAATCTCTGCGAGCGTGCGCGCTTCACGGGCTACACGCTCGATGGCGGCTTCGCCGACTTCGCCGCCGCCGATGCGCGCTTTGCGTTTCCGCTTCCGAGCGAGCCGCCCGCGACCGAGCTCGCGCCGCTGCTCTGCGCGGGGCTCATCGGCTATCGCGCGTATCGGCTCGCGGGCGACGCGACGAAGCTCGGGCTCTACGGCTTCGGCGCGGCGGCGCACATCCTGGCGCAGGTCGCGGTGCACGAAGGCCGCCAGGTCTTCGCGTTCACCAGGCCCGGCGACGAGAAAGGTCAGGCGTTCGCGCGCGAGCTCGGCTGCGCTTGGGCCGGCGGCAGCGACGCGAAGCCGCCCGAGGCTCTCGACGCCGCGATCATCTTCGCGTCGGTGGGCGCGCTGGTGCCCGCGGCGCTGCGCGCGGTGGGACCGGGCGGCAGCGTGGTTTGCGCGGGCATCCACATGAGCGACATCCCGAGCTTCCCGTACGCGGACCTCTGGGAAGAGCGCGTCATCCGCTCGGTCGCGAACCTCACCCGCGACGACGGCAAGCGCTTCCTCGAGCTCGCCCCGCGCGTGCCCGTGAAGACGCAGGTCACCGTGTTTCCGCTCGAGCAGGCCAACGAGGCGCTGCAGGCGCTGCGCGCGGGCGCGTTCGAGGGCGCGGCGGCATTACAAATCGGTTAACGACTACGGCACGCAGTGCGCGGGGCGAATCTCGCTCACGCAGGTGTCTTCGCTCTGGGCGCCGTCGGAGTAGACCTCGGCGATCTCGAACTTGATGACGCCGCCGCGCGTCTGCGCGTCCTTGCCGAGCGCCTCGCCGAGCTCGAAGGTCTGCAGGCCGAGCGCGTCCTGGAGTTGCACGGTGGCGATGGGCTTGTCGTTGAGCGAGACCTTGAGCGCCTTGATGCGGCCGCTCTTCTGGAAGAGCTTCGCGTTGCCCGCGTTGCCGTTCATGATCTCCACGCGGCCCGTCCACGCGGGGTGGCCTTCGTTGGCGTCGAGGGTGATGGTGAAGCTCTGTCCCACGCCGTAGCCGGGCCCGCCTTCGCACCAGGCGCTGCCGAGGAGGCCGTCGTTGAGGTTCTTGGGGTCGAAGTGCAGGCGCTTGGCGGGCGCGAGCGTCGAGGAGGCTGCGTAGGTGAAGCCGCCGCAGTCGTCGTCCTTGGAGGCCTTCTCCACGTGCTGGGTGTACTGGGCCTGCCTGGCGACCTTCTTGTCGAGCTTGGCCTGCACGACCTTCAGCGACGGCGCGTCGGCAGCGGGCGCGGCCAACACGACGAGCGCAGCGATGGTGTGGAGCACGAGGTCCTCCCGCGAGAACGACGCGGGTTCTATAACATTTCTTTGAAGGATCAACCGCGCGCGAGCCAGAACCGCCGGCGCAGGTGGCCGAAGAAGGCCTGCACCGGCGCGGCCCCGTCCTCGTGCAGCCGCGTGGCCAGGGGCGCCGCGAGCAACCGCCCAATCGCCGAGAGCACGAAGAGCACCTGGAGCCGGTGCAGCGGCACGCCGGCGATCCACAGCTGCGGCGGCAGCGCGGTCGCCAGCCACCCGCCCAGCAGCGAGGCCCCCGCGAACGACACACCCGCCGCGGTGGCGAACGCCGCCACGTAGAACGGCCGCAGCTCCGGCTCGGCGAGCGACAAGGGCAGCTCGAACGAGGCCAGCCCGTGCCCGCCCCAGAAGAGCCCGGCGAGCACCACGTCGAGCGCCAGCGGCCAGAGCACGTGCTCCGTGGTCGGCGCGAGCCAGAGCAGCGGCAGCGCGAAGAGCCCGAACGAGCACACCACGAGCACCGGCCGAGCGCCCAGGCGATCGATGGCGCGGCCCCAGGCGCCGCTGGTGAGCACGCGCACGAGCGCCATCGCAGCGCCGTGCGCCGCCACCCAGCCGAAGCCGAGGTGCAGATCGCGGAGCATGAAGACGGCGAAGAAGCTCGCGGCCACGCCCACCGCGCTGTTCCAGGCGAGCTGGTAGAGCAGCAGCGGCCGCGCGCGCGCGTCCCGCAGAGGGGCGAGCATGCTGCCGGGCTCAGGTCGGCTGACCTGCGCAAAGGCCGGCGGCTGGCGGGCCATGAGCGCTGTGGTGAGCAGGCCAGCGAGGAAGCCGAGGGCGCTCAGCGCCGCCAGCGCCAGCTCTTCGCTTCCGTGCTGGCGGGCGGCGTCGAGGCCAATTCCGCCTGCGAGGGCGCCGATCGATCCGGCGAGAAGCGCCAGCGACGTGCGCCGGCCGAAGTAGCGGCCGCGCAGCGAGGCGGGCACCAGGTCGCCCATCCACGCGGTCCAGGCGTTGTTCCCTGCAACGCCGAGCAGGCCGGTGAGCGTGGTCACCGCCAGCAGCACCACGCGCTTGGCGTGCAAGCTCCAGGGAACGAAAGGCACCACCGCCAGCGGCAGCACGGCCTGTCGCGACGCGGCCACGGCCAGCAGCGCCACGCGGCGGCTTCCTCGAAGCTGGGTGAGCCACGCCGAGGGGAGCTGGACGAGCTGCGCCACGAACGGCATGGCGCCGACGAGCGCGACGACGATCGGGCTGCAGCGCAGGTGCAGGGCCCACGCGGTGAGCACGCCGCCGCCGGCCAGCGCGGCGACCAGCTCGGCGACCATACCCTCGAAGGTCGAGAGCGCGAGGCCCCTGCGCAGCACGCCCAGCGGGCGCGCGGTGGAATTTGAGTCGGTCATGATGGGAAGGAAAAAAGAGAGCCGGCGTCGCCGGCTCCCGATCGCAACATGCTGCACCGCGGCGTTCATTTCACCAGCTCGCCGAACGCGAGCCAGCGCTCGTGCGCCGACTGGACGAGCTCGAGCGCCGAGCGATCGATCTTGCGCAGCCGGAATCGTCGATGCCTGGCCGCCGAGCGTGCCCGTGAGCAGCAGGTGCTGGTCGTCCGTGTTGCTGATGCGAGCGAAGCTCAGCGTGGCTCGAAGTCCACGTGGAAGTGCTCGTCGTGGCGCACCCAGGCCGGCTTGCGACTGAGCAGCTCCCCGAGCGCGCCGAGCTTCTGGCCCGAGGGCGTCTTTGACACGAGCGGCACGAACTCCGGCGCGATGAACACCCGCGAGATGCGCAGGCCGCGCGTCCGCGCTTGCTGATCGAGCTCCAGCAGAAATGCGGCCACCGCTTCGAAGTCGATGTGCTGATCGCCGAGCCGGCCGCGCTCGTCGAACTCGAGCGCGTAGCCGAGCTTGTTCCACGGCCACGTGCCGATCGTCACGGGCGCGCCGTGCGAATCCGCGAGCGGCATGAAGATGTCGACGCTCGTGCCGTTCTGGTGCGACCGATGCGGACGGAAGCGTCCGCCGTGCTGCCAACCCGTCTCGCCGACGACGAAGAGCGAGCTCGGGTCAGCGGCGTGGCGCGCGGCGAACGCTGCCACGTGCGAATCGCGCACGCGGAGGTCCACGTACTGCCGCCCGAGCGACGATCCGAGAATCGAGTAGGTCTGAAAGCCCTCGCCCGAGGGCGAAATCGGATGCGCGTGCTCGATGTGGCCGCTCGCGGACGTGCCGAAGATTTTCGAGTCCGCGTGGTCGTCGAGCGCCACGCGAAGCCACGCAACGGACCACGGAAGCACGACGAGAATCGCGACCACGACGGCCGCGATCGTCCCGCGCTTCACGGCCGCGCGCCGGCCGCGTTCTCGCGCTCGTCAAGCCCGCGCGCGAAGTTGCCCACGATGAGCCCGGGCCGCGCGTCCTTGAGCGCCTCGAGCAGGTTCTTCACGCCAATCGGGCGACCACCCGCGCCGACACCATCCGCACACTCGAGGTACTGCCGCGGATCGATGCACAGCGAGCGCGTCTGCACCTGGTCCACCTGGTAGCGCGACACGAGCTCGCAGAGCTTCTCCGCTTCGCCCTCGCGATCGGTCACGCCCGGGAACAGAAGCAGATTCAACGCCAGGTACGCGCCCTTCTCTCGGGCCAGCGCCACCGAGCGCTCCACGTCGTGCCAGTCGTAGCCCACGGGGTTGTAGTAGGCCGCATAGAGCTCCGGGTCGGCCGAGTTCAGCGAGACGCGGATCGCGTCCAGGCCCGCGTCGAAGAGCTTGCGCAGATCGTCGGTGCGGCTGGCGTTGGTGTTGATGTTCAGCGAGCCGCGCTTCGTCTTCTCGCGCGTGAGCCGGATGGCCTGCTCGATGGCCCGCGCGCGCGTGAGCGGTTCGCCCTCGCAGCCCTGGCCCCAGCTGATCATCGGCCGACCGGTGGCGCTCGTGAGATGCCGAATCGCGACATCCGCCATCTCCTCGCCCGACGGCGCCTTGTCCTGGCGATCGTGCGACGCCGGCGGGCCGTCCTCGGGCTGCTCGGAGATGCAGCCCACGCAGAACGCGTTGCACGCCACCGACGCGGGGATCGCGCCCTCGTCGCGCTCGTAGAAGACGTTCTGGCTCGTGGTGCAGCGATACAACAGCGCGCAGGTCTTGAGCTGGAGCAGCACCTTATTCGTCGGGCTCTCGTGCAGCCGCGCGGTCACGAGCTTCTTGAGATCCGGCGTCGAGTACCGCGAGGGATCCCAGTGCCCGCGCTTGTCGGTGTGCAGCGCGTACGCGACCGGTCCCTTCGCGCTCCACGCGGCGGCCGTGTACGCCCACTGCGGCAGCGGCGGCGCACCATCGGGTGGGACCTCGGCCGGCAGGTAGGTCCGCGTGTAGCCGGGCGGCAAGAGCGCCCCCACGGCGCTCGGGCGAATCGTCCGCGAGCCGAGCTTCAGCTCCGTCACCGGCACGGGCTCACCCGAGTCCGGGTCGATGCCCACCGGGATGCGTCCCGGCAGGAACGCGAGCTTGCCGAACTCGGGCAGCGCGATGGGCTTCTCCTCCACGTCGCGCGCGGCGAGGATCTCTTCGCCCGAGCGGACGGCCGCCAGCAGGCTCGGGTGCTCGAGCACCGTGCCCTTCTCGTCGGCGATGAGGAGGCGGAGCGGCATGCCGCCCTTGTAACCGCGGGGACGGTCGCGTTGCTACTGCTGCGTCACCGAGAGATCGCCGCCGATGGCGCCCGTGAGGTTCGGGCGAACGATCGGAATCGTGTCGGAGTCGATGCTGCTGACGCCGCCGAAGAAGAGCGCGTCGCCCTGCGTGTTCCAGGGCGAGAGGCCGTCGTTCACGGTGTGCTGCTGCTGCCCCGCGAGCGTGACCTGCAGCGCCGGGACGTCCTGCGCCTGGCCTGCCGGCACGATCTTCAGGCGGTTGACCGTGTTGTCCCAGACGCCGGTGACGCCGTTGATGTCCAGGCCGCTCGGCTCGGCCGCGGAGTCGAAGTTCGCCGTGCAGTTGGAGACGCAGCACGCGGTGCCCGTCACCGTGGGCGGGCTGCCCGCGACGGCGGTGCCGATGGTGACGTTGAGGGAGTCGTCGAGGTCCACGGGCACCGTGTCCTGCTCCGTGGCGGTGTACGCGTAGTCGCCGCCGCCGCCCGCGGCGCAGGTCGAGGTGTCGGAGAGGCTGATGTGCAGGCTGTACGCGTGGGCGAGCACGTAGAGGCTCGAGAGCAGCGTGACCTGCGAGCCGTCGCTGGCCGTGAACGACACGCTCACCGTCTCGGGATCGTGCGTGGGGAGCGTGCTCGGCGCGTTGTACGAGCAGGTGTTGGCGAGCGGGCTCAACGAGCCGTCGCCGGTGTCGCCGTTGCCGGGCGTGCCGTTCAGGTTCCAGGTGGGCGTGCCGGTGATCGTCGCCGGCACCTTCGACGCCACGTACTGGTTTCCCGAGCCGTCATCCACCAGCGGCACCTGCGAGACCGAGAGCGACACCGAGCCGTTGGTGAGCATCGCCGTCTGCGAGGCCACGATGGAGAGGTCGAGCAGGTACGCGTAGTCGGTGAAGTGCGTGGTGGTCGCGGTGAGCGTCTTGGCGCCGGTGTCTGCCGTCAGCCCGGGGACGATCTGCCAGCGCCCCTGGCTGTCCTGGAACGCGAGCTTCACGTTGTCGTAGCTGGCCGTGGCCCCGTCGAGCTGGCCGAAGGTCGGCGCGAGCGTGAGCGTCACCGGCTGCGCGAAGGTCGTCCCGTTCGGGCCCATGCGGTACGCGTAGCCCGTGCCGCCCGGGGCCATGTTCTGGATGGCGGAGATGGTGATCGTCGTCGGCGTGGAGAGCGCGCCCGGCGGGATGGTCAACGTGAGCTGCCGATCGCCGGAGACGAGCGTGCCGCCCGAGGCGTCGATGCTCTTGCTCACCGCTGGAATGCCCGACGCCGGCGTTCCCACCGACGTCACCGCCGCCTGGCCCGTGCTGCCCGTGCTGCCGCCCGTGGTCCCCGAGGTGCCGTTGGAGCCGCCGGTGGTGTTGCCTGTCTTGGAGCCGCTGCAGCCCAGCAGAAGCGCCGTCGAAACCACAGCCACGAATCCCGCGCGCATGTTTCGTCCCTCTCGAATGGCCGGCCAGAAACGCCCGGATTTCTAGCGCAGCCAAATGCCGAGGGCGAGCCTGCGCGTGTCGATTTTTCGATCGCGTTCAATGAAACCAAATCGTTGCACCCGGAGGGCCTGCTGCACCGCGTAAAATCAGACGTTTGCCAGGTTGGGTGTCGGCGAGTATGTTGCGCGCCGTCACGACCAACCGCCCCTGGAGGCCTCTGTGATCATCGGTGTTCCCAAGGAGATCAAGACGCGCGAGTACCGCATCGGCATCGTTCCCGCCGGCGTGCGCGCGCTCACCGCGCGGGGCCACAAGGTCCTCATCGAGAAGAACGGCGGCCTGGGCTCGGGCATCAGCGACGGCGAGTTCCAGAAGGCCGGCGCCGAGATCGTCCGCACCGCGGGCGAGGTCTGGGACCGCGCCGACATGGTGATGAAGGTCAAGGAGCCGCTGCCGGATGAGTACGGCCGCATCCGCGAGGGCCAGGTCGTCTACACGTACTTCCACCTCGCCGGCGTGGACCCGGAGCTGACCAAGGTGCTCGTCAAGAAGAAGGCCGCCGCGGTGGCCTACGAGACCATCCAGCTCGCCGACCGCAGCCTGCCCCTGCTCCGCCCCATGTCCGAGGTCGCCGGCAAGATGGCGATCCAGGTGGGTGCCTACTGCCTCGAGAAGGAGAAGGGCGGCAAGGGCATCCTGCTGGGCGGCGTGCCCGGCGTGAAGCGCGGCAAGGTGGTGATCATCGGCGGCGGCGTGGTGGGCATCAACAGCGCCAAGATGGCCGTGGGCCTGGGCGCCGAGGTGACCATCCTCGACGTCGACCTCAACCGGCTCGCGTACCTCGACGACATCTTCATGGGCCGCTGCTCCACCCTCTTCAGCGACAGCGAGAACATCGCCAAGAGCGTCCGTGACGCGGACCTCGTGGTCGGCGGCGTGCTCATCCCCGGCGCCCGCGCGCCCAAGCTGGTCAGCGAGGAGCTGATCGGCGAGATGACCGAGGGCTCGGTGGTCGTCGACGTGGCGGTGGACCAGGGCGGCTGCATCGAGACCTGCGTGCCCACGACCCACGATCACCCCACGTTCATCAAGCACGGCGTGGTGCACTACTGCGTGGCCAACATGCCCGGCGCCGTTCCGCGCACGTCGACCTTCGCGCTCACCAACACGACCATCACCTACGCGCGCAAGATCGCCGAGATGGGCCTGCAGGACGCGATGCGCGCTGACAAGGCCCTGCTCGCCGGCCTGAACACGTTCGGCGGCCACGTGACGTACGAGGCCGTCGCCGACGCGCTCGGGTACGACTACGTGCCCGCGCTGGAGGCGCTTTCAAAGGGCGGCAAGGCCGCGGCCGCTAAGCCGGCGAAGAACGTGATCGCCAGCAAGAACGGCTCGCCCACCAAGGGCAAGCAGGCGCGCGCCTAAGTCCGACGCGATCGCTTCACTCGAAGGGCCCGGCTCCGGCTGGGCCCTTTGCCTTTTGGGGCATGGTTCGCGACTGGGCAAATCCTGGCGCACGTGGACAAATCGTCTCCAGCTTTCCGCGGGCTGTGTCGGACCGTCCGCGGGCGTGCCAGCGCGGAGGCCCAATTTTCAAGCGCTTGGCTGAAATATCGCCCCGGGAACGCCGTTTGCTCTGCACGAACAGCAGGCGGCCATGGCTGGGCACCTCGGTGGGCCTGGCAGGCCGGGAATGGGCCAGCCGCCATCGGTGTTGCCCGGGTCGCAAACGTTCTTACGTTTGGCCCGGAAATTCACCGGCGAACAGCGCAAGCGCCGAGGGAAATGAGGACCAGGCCGATGTCGGACGACGCACGCAACGAGCGGACCAAGGGAGAGTTCGAGGGGCTCACCATCGAGCACATCGACCCGCTCTTCTCTGCTGCCCTGCGCCTCACGAAGAACGAGCGCGACGCGGAAGACCTGGTGCAGGACACCTTCCTGCGCGCCTACCGCTTCTTCGACAAGTTCGAGCGGGGCACGAACATCAAGGCCTGGCTCTTCAAGATCCTCACCAACACCTTCATCAACCGCTACCGGCGCAAGGTGAAGGAGCGCAGCGTGGTGGAGGGCGCCGAGCGCGACACCGTGCACGAGCGCTTCATGAGCCGCGAGGCCAGCGAGTACGCGGCCAACCCGGAGCAGTACTTCTCCGACCGGCTGCTCTCCGACGACGTGCTCAAGGCCATCGACGCCCTGCCCATCGACTTCCGCCTCGTGGTGATCCTCGCCGACCTCCAGGAGTTCTCGTACAAGGAGATCGCCGAGATCCTCGAGTGTCCGGTGGGCACGGTGATGAGCCGGCTCTACCGCGGGCGCAAGCTGCTGCAGAAGAGCCTGCGCACCTACGCGATCCTGCAGGGCGTGCTCCACGAGGACGTGAACGCGCCGGCAGATTTGTCCGAGTACCGGCGGCGCAAGGCGTCGTCGCGCGGATAGCTTGATGCTCACCCTTCCCGGAGCGCCCATGGGCGGCTGCCACACGAACTTCGGGGGAACAAGGCGCCAAGCCGGGCGTTTCATGGCCGGGCGGGCGGACGGGTTCTAGAATGGCAGCGACCATGACCGCGCTCGAGTGCCAGGAGCTGGAACCTCTGCTCCACGCGTTCGTCGACGGCGAGTTCGAGGCCAGCGAGAAGGCCGACGTCGAGGCCCACCTCGCCAACTGCCCCGGCTGCCGCGAGCGCGTGGAGATTGAGCGCAAGCTCCGTGAGCGCCTGCGTGCCGCTGCCGCGGTCCGCGCGCCTGAGGCCCTTCGTCGGCGCATCGAGGCCGGCCTGCAGCGCGAGCGGCGCATCTCGCACCTGCGTGCGCTGATTCGGCCGGAGTCCCTCGCCGTGGCGGCGGTGGCGGCAGCGGCGGGCATCATTGCCTTCTTGTCGGGGCGGCAGCTGCTGGAGCCCATGGTCGAGGATGTGGTGAGGAAGCACTCCCACAATCCTCCGGTGGAAGTCCGCGGCGACGAACAACAAGTCCAGCGTTGGTTCGCCGGCAAGGTGGACTTCCCGGTGCAGATGCCGCACCTGCGCAACCTGAACGTCTCCGGCGCGCGGCTCTCGCATGTGCGCGATCGCGACGCGGCCTACGTGGTCTACGAGGGCCCGCAGGCGCACCGGGTGTCGCTCTTCGTCTTCGACGATCCGCGCGCGCCCATCGAGCTCGGGCTCGGCGGGCACCTGCAGCGCATCGACGACCGCGAGGTGCTGCTGGCCAACGAGCACGGCTACAACGTGGTGATGTGGCGGAACAACCAGATCATGTACTCGCTCGTCTCCGATCTCGACGAGCGCGACATCCTGGGCTTGCTCTCGAACCACGCCCAGCCGCCGGCGGAGCTCCCTGCCCCGCTGCCGACGCCGGAAGTCCAGCCCGCGGCGCTGCGCGCGGTTCCTTGAGGTGACCTGGCGCCGCTAGATGTGCAGCGCGCCCTGGTGGAACCCGGGCCCCGCGAGCGCCTCGCCCTCGAACGACACGGCCGCGACGAGCGGATCCTCGAGGTCGGCGAAGTCCACGAAGTCGAGCTCGATGGCGTCCTCGTGGGTGCCGCCGCGGACGACCATGCGTCCCGGCTTGGCGAGCGCCACGTCGAGCACCATGGGCATCTTGAAGAGCTTGCCGAACGGCGGCGCGGCGCCCAGCTCGCAGTCGGGGAAGAGCTCGGCGAGCTCGTCCTCGTCCACCAGCTCGGCCGGCGCGCCGAGGATGTGGGACATCGCCAGCAAGTCGAGCCGCGAGCTGGCAGGCACGGCCACGAGCACGCGGTCGTCGCCAGCGCGCACCACCAGCGTCTTGGCGATGCGGTGGCCAGTCAGCCGCAGCGCTTGGGCCAGGTGCGAGCCGTCGACCGCGAGGGAGTGCTCGCGCGGCCGGTACTCGACGCCCGCGTCGTCGAGATACTGGCGGATGGTTTCGGGGATCATCGGCGCCTCCATGCCGCACAGTGCCGGCGGAGCAAACGGTAGGTCCGACCGGGGCGACGCGCGCGCCGTTGCGTCATGCGATCGACGGTCAGTCCGTCAGCCCAGCTTGCGGTAGCGGACGATCAGGTCCGGCGAGGTGGCGCCGTAGGGCGTGCCCTGCGCGTCGCCCCAGGTGGCTTCGATCGCCAGGCCGCTCTGCTTGGCCCAGTGCGCGTGGTCCTCCACCGTGGGGCAGCGGACGGCGAACCGGCCCTCGAGCACGCGCGCCCCGTCGGCGAGGCGCCGGTGCAGGTGCAGCAGGTTGTGCGAGGCGTCGTACCAGGTCTCTTCCACGAGCTTGCCGCCGTCGGGGAGCGTGGCCTCGAAGCGCGACTGGCCCGCGGCCCCCTGCGAGATGGGGTTGTGCCCGTGGGCGAGCAGCTTCCCGCCCGGCTTGAGCACGCCCGCGGCGCTGCGCAGCGCGGCCAGGTTTCGCTCGTCGGCGCTGCTGATGAAGAGCGTGGCGTACCAGGCAAACGCCGCGTCGAACGTGGGGCCGAAGGGCGGCGCGTAGAAGTCGCCGCGAACCACGCGCGCGCGAAGGGGCGCCGGTGTCTGCGCGATGGAGAGCGGATCCAGCTCGAGGCCAAAGAGCGCGCAGCGCGCGTGCAAGAGCTCGAGGTGCCGGCCGTGGCCGCAGCCGATGTCGAGCGTGCGCGTGGTCGGCGTGAGCGCGAGCTCACGGGCGATGAGCTCCGCTTCGGCGCGCGTCTCGTTCGCGCCGAGATAGGGCCGCGTGCTTCGAAGGTAGAGCTCGCCGAAAAAAGACACGCCTAGAACGTGCCCGTCTCTCGGTACGCTCCCCACACCTTGCGGAACACGTCGCTGATCTCACCCAGGGTCGCGTACGCCTTCACGGCCTCGAGCACGGGCTCGAAGAGGTTCTGGCCATTGCGGCACGCGAGCTCGACCTTGGACAGCGTCTCCTTCACGGCGGGCTCACTGCGGCTCGCCTTCACCTGGCGCAACCGCTCCTGCTGCGCGTGGGCCACGCTGTCGTCGACCTTGAGCAGCGGGATGGGCGCGCTCTCGGTCTGGAAGTCGTTCACGCCCACGATGATGCGCTCGCGGCGCTCCACCTGCTGCTGGTGCCGGAAGGCGCTCTCCGCGATCTCCTTCTGTGGGTAGCCCTCCTCCACCGCGCGCAGGATGCCGCCGAGGTTCCAGATGCGCTCGATGTACTCCATGGCGCGCTTCTCGACCTCGTCGGTCAGGTGCTCCACGAAGTAGCTGCCCGCGAGCGGGTCCACCACGCGGGTCACGCCGCTCTCGTGGGCGATGAGCTGCTGCGTGCGCAGCGCGATGGTGACGGCCTCTTCGGTCGGCAGCGCGTAGGTCTCGTCGAGCGAGTTGGTGTGCAGGCTCTGGGTTCCGCCCAGCACGGCCGCGAGCGCCTGCAGCGCGGTGCGCACCACGTTGTTGTACGGCTGCTGGGCGGTGAGCGACACGCCGGCCGTCTGCGAGTGCGCCTTGAGCGTGAGCGAGCGCGGATCGCGGGCGCCGTACTTGTCGCGCATCACCTTGGCCCAGATGCGGCGGGCAGCGCGGAGCTTGGCGATCTCCTCGAAGAAGTCGTTGTGGATGTCCCAGAAGAAGCTGAGCTTGGGCGCGAAGTCGTCGACCTTCATGCCGCGCGCCATGCACTCCTCGACGTAGCCGAAGCCGTCGCTGAGCGTGAACGCCAGCTCCTGTACCGCCGTCGCTCCCGCCTCGCGGATGTGGTACCCGCTGATGGAGACCGGGTGCCACTTCGGCAGGTGCTTGGAGCAGTACTCGATCAGGTCGATCAAGATGCGCACGGCCGGCCGCGGCCCGACGATCCACTCCTTCTGGGCGATGTACTCCTTGAGGATGTCGGCCTGGATGGTGCCGCCGAGCTTCTCGCGCGAGACGCCCTGCTTCTCCGCCACCGCCACGTACATGGCCATGGCGATGATCGCCGTGGCGTTGATGGTCATGGAGGTGGTGACCTTGTTGAGCGGGATGCCGTCGAACAAGACCTCCATGTCCTTCAAGCTGGAGATGGCCACGCCCTCTTTGCCGACCTCGCCCAGCGACATGGGGTGGTCGCAGTCGTAGCCCATCAGCGCGGGCATATCGAAGGCCGTGGAGAGGCCCATCATTCCCTGGCTGAGGAGGTACTTGAACCGCTTGTTGGTGTCCTCCGGCGTGCCGAAGCCGGCGAACTGGCGCATGGTCCAGAAGCGCCCGCGGTACATGCTGGGTTGCACACCGCGCGTGTACGGGAACTGCCCGGGCAGGCCGAGGTCGTCGGGGCTCGCGTTGGCGCGGTCGACGGCGGTGTAGAGGTGCGCGAGCGGAATCCCCGAGTCGGTCTCGAACGTGGGCTGACGCAGCGGCATCTTGGAGAGCGTCTTCGCGAGGTCTTCCTGGCTCCAGCGCGCGACGTCGGCCGCGAGCTTCTTCACCGCGGCCGGGTCGAAGATGCCCTTCGACTTCTTGGCGACTGGCTTCTGCTTGGGCCGCAGCTCGCGGACGTTCGACGGAGCCTTGGTTCGCTTCGCCGCCGGCCGCGCGACCTTCTTGGCCTTCGCAGCGGGCTTCTTCTTCGGGGTCGGACGCTTGGCCATGGCAATCTCCGCTCGTCCCTCGGGGAGATAGCACCCGGGGTGAGGCCCGGCAATCGGCGCTGGGAATCGCCTCCCACAAACGAATTCTAGCTGCGAGCGCGGACCGGTGCGCCGGCGCCCGCGCTCGCCACCTGATCGCGCAAGAGCTCGTAGGCGCCGCGCGGATCGCGGATGCCCCGGAGCACCACGCCGGGCGCGTTCGGATCATCGCGATCGGAGAGCTGCAGCGTGCCAATGCCGAGCAGCTTCTGCCCGAACGTCTGCTCGAAGTGCACCTCTGCCACGCGCCAGAGGTCGAGCGTCTCCATCTTGGTGCCCACGATGCCGGTCTCGATCTCGAGCTGGCCCGGGAAGAGCCGATAGTGCGTGCTCCGCAGCCGCGCGCGCTTCACCAGCAGCACCGGAATGCCAATCACCACGAGGCAGAGCACGCCCCAGAGCACGAACGGCCAGAACTCGCTCTTCCACGAGGGCGTCTGCTGCCAGAGCGGCGTCTTGCCCGGCGCGCTCACCTGGCGCTCCCGCGCTGCTTGTCCTTGGGCGTGACGCAGGTGCCCACCGCGCGGCAGACGACGATCGGCTCCTTCAGTACCTCGGCCGCCGAATTAGATATATCGGGACGAGGGACGATCACCTTGCGCGCCTCGAACTTCATCTTGCGCGAGGTGTTGCCCACGTTGACCAGCTCGCCCTCGGCCTCGACGTAGTCGCCGGCGTAAACCGGGGCGAGGAACTCCACCGACTCGTAGGCGCGGAAGAGGCCCTCGTCGCCGTCCTGGCGGATGAGGAGCTCGGTGGCCACGTCGCCGAAGAGGGCCAGCATGCGCGCGCCGTCGACGAGGTTGCCGCCGTAGTGGGCGTCGGCCTGGCTCATGCGCAGGCGGATTTGCACCTTCATGTCTCGCTCCTAGAACGCGCGCTTCTTCACCTTGGCCACCGAGTCCACGCACACCCGCTGCAGCTCGCCCTCGCGCACCTCGGTGAGCGGGCAGACGAAGTAGTCGCCCTCGGCGGAGTGATCCAAATCCACGGCGGTGCGAACCTCGCCGGGCAGCCAGGGCGTATCGCCCTTCATGGCCGTATCTTCGACGCCGAGCTGGCGCGTGGTGCCGTCGATCTCCAGGCGAAACGCAGGCACGCCGGTGGTCTGGCGGAGCATGCCGTGCACCTTGAAGCACTGGCCCACGAGCTTGCTCGAGCCCTTGCAGGCGGGCTTGGGCGGGCCGGCGTTGGTTGGGGCCTTGGGCTTGGGGTGCGGCTTGGCCTTGGTGACGGTGAGCGCGAGGGCGAGGACCAGTGGGCTCATGTGCAGCTCTCGTCGACCAGGATGCAGCGGCCGCCGTCGGGCGCGGGCTCTTCGCTGAGCAGCTTGGCGCCGCTCGGGCACGAACCGCCGCACTCTACCGTGATCAGGCACCCGCCGTCGGCGAGATCGCTCCGGCAGGAGACCGAGCTGCAGCCCGTCGTCGCGAAGGATACGGATATCGCTATCGCGAGCGCCCAGCGGCCAGCGCTCACGCCGGCTTCCCGCCCTTCTGGATGAGGTGCTCGACGATGTAGTTGGCCACTTCGCTGGGCTTGGTGCCCGGGCCGAAGCCAGCGTCGAAGCCGAGCTCGAGGGCGAGCTTGTGGTCCACGCGCGGGCCGCCGAGCAGCAAGATGGTCTTGCCGTGGATGCCTTTGGCTTTTGCCTTCTCGATGAAGTCGCGCGAGTTGTCCTTGTGCACGTCGCGCTGGGTGACGACCTGCGAAATCAAGATCGCGTCGGCCTTGCCGGCCATCGCCTGCTCGAGCAGCGACTCGTTGGGCACCTGCGAGCCGAGGTTGTGCGCGTCGAACCAGGGGTAGCGCTCGAGGCCGTAGTCGCCGCGGTAGCCCTTCATGTTGAGGATGGCGTCGATGCCCACGGTGTGGGTGTCGGTGCCAGTGCACGCGCCGAAGACGACGACCTTGCGCGCGAGCTCCTTCTCGATGCGAGCGTTTATCTCGTCGAAGCCGAGCTTGCGGACGATCACCTCGGGGACGTCGATCTCCGAGTAGTCGAGCGTGTGCGTGGTGCGGCCGTAGACGATGAAGAACGTGTAGTCGTCGGCGGCGGGTTCCATCGTCGAGACGAGCGCGTTCTCGAAGCCGAACTTCTTCGCGAACTGGAGCGCGGCTTCTTTCGCTTTCTCCGAGCGCGGAACAGGCAGCACGAAGCTGAGCTGTACCACGCCGTCGTCTTTGCGGTCGCCGTAGGGGCGGATGATTTGCTTGTCGGCCTTGGCCACGACGTCCCTCGCTACTTCGCAGGCTGCGCGTACTTGATGCCCATCAGGAGCTGCGTGAAGGTCTTCTCGTACTTCGGCCCGGCGTGGGTGAGCTCCACCCAGTCGAGCAGGAAGAACGACTTGCCATTGCAGCCAATCAGGCGGCGCTGGCGGTGCTTCCGGTCTTCCGTGAACGTGGTCTGCGTCACCGCGGGCTGTCCGTCGATCACCGTGGCCGCGTACGTCTCCTGGTTCTCCTTCGCGCCGGCGGCGACCTTCGACACCACCTCGTCCAAGCACGCCTGCGCATCGACGGCCTTGTCCTTCTCGCCGAAGTCGATGCTCATCTGCGCGTCCTTGCCCGGCGAGCTGAACACGAACGTCGTGCCGTCCTTGCTGCGGACGAAGCCCTGCGGCGCGGTGACGGTGATGTTGTGCGCGGTCGCGGTCGGCGGCGGCGTAGCGCTCGGCGACGTCACGAGGGGCGCCGCGGAAAGCATGAGTGCGATGAGCGTGTGCATGCGTTGCTCCTAAGCGCGCTTGAGCCGGTCGGTGCGGATGGGCTCGGGCGTGGGTGTCTTCTCGAGCAGGTCGAGGAAGGGGTTGAAGTAGTCGTGGCCCTTCTCGAAGACGCCGCTGAGTCCCTTGCCGCCGGTCTCGGTGCGCTTCACGTCGCCGTACTTGCCCATGCCGATGGTGGCGACCATGCCGTCGCGACGGGTCTCCTCGAGCAGGCTCATCGCCTCCCGGAAGACCTGGCGCGCCCGGTTGGCGATCTTGCCGTTCGGGTTGATGGTGAATTCCTGATCGATGCCGTCGAACGCGCGGTACACGTAGTTGGCGCACTTCAGCGCGACGTAGCGGTCCATCAGATACGGGTTGTGCATCGCCTCGGTCATCATGCCGAGCAGCTGGATGCCCTGGTGGGTCCACATGGCCACGATGTCCGCCATGACGTCGTACGCGTGGGTGAAGAAGATGTCGCCCGAGCTGTGCTTGGTGGGCGGCATGTACTTGCACGGCGCGTTCGGGAAGCAGCGCCGCACGAGCATGGCCTGGGCGAGCTCGAGCAAGAACGTGTCCGGTCGCGCGGGATCGATCTCGTACGAGTGGCCGAGGCCGAGCTGCCACTCGCCGAGGCCGGCGCGCATGGCGAACTCGCGGTTGATGAACTGCGAGGCGATCACCGTGTGGCCGGCGTCGAAGGCATCGGCGGTGGTGATGTAGTTGTCCTCGCCGGTGTTGATGATGATGCCGGCCATGCTGCAGATGCGGCGCGAGAAGTACTGATCGCAGAACGTGCGCCGCATGTTGATGTCGCGGAACAAGATTCCGTACATCGCGTCGTTGAGCAGCATGTCCAGCCGCTCGTGCGCCGCCATGAAGGCGATCTCCGGCATGCACAAGCCGGAGCTGTAGTTGGTGAGCTGGATGTAGCGCTTGCGCTTCTTCGACTCGTCGTCGAGCGCCTCGCGCATGATCCGGAAGTTCTCCTGCGTCGCGTAGGTGCCGCCGTAGCCTTCGGTCGTGGCGCCGTGGGGCACGTAGTCGAGCAGCGACTGCGCGGTCGAGCGGATCACCGCGATGACGTCGGCGCCGGCCTGCGCAGCCGCCCTCGCCTGCTCCACGTCGTCGTAGATGTTGCCGGTGGCGACGATGACGTACTTGTGCGGCGCGGGCGCCGTGCCCAGCTCGAGCCGGAGCGTGTTGCGCTGATCGATGCGCGCCTTGAGCTCGTCGAGCGCAGAGCGCGTCTCGGCGCGCATCTCGTCGTGGATGGCCTTGTCCTCGGCGGCGTCCGTCGTCAGCTTCGCGAGCGCGTCCGACGGCATCGCGGTCAGTCGCTCCACGGCCTCCAGCGGGCTCGCGGCGCCCATGCGCAGCGCGCGGCCGAGCCAATAGGCGGCGCCGCGATGGAGCACCTTGGCGTCGTGGAGCTTGTCCACGAGCAGGTTGCAGAGCGGCGCGCCTTGCGGCCCGACGCCCGTGATTCCGAGCAGGCGCGTCACCGTGCGCTCGATGCTCACGGACGAGTGCCGCTGGATGTGCTTGAAGAGGTCTTCGGTGATCTCGTGCGCCAGCTGCTTGGCGCGGTCGATCTCCGAGTCGTCGATGAAGAGCCCAGACATGCAGGGTTTCTATCGGGCGATCCCCTGCTCGGCAAGACGCGTCACGTCGCGTAGCGCTCCTCGAAGAGCTTGCGAATCGCGGGCACGCTGCGGACGAGGTCGAGGCACAGGTCGGCGTGGCCGGGTACGTAGCCGTTGCCCACGTACATCGTGAGGTCCTTGCCGAGGCCTTCGGCGCCGAGCGCGGCCGCGGTGAAGCTGGTGGCCATGGAGAAGAAGATGACCGAGCCGCCGTCGCGCGCGCAGAGGATCGCGGCCATCTCCGTCTCGGGCACACTGGCGACGTTCACCACCATGTCGGCGAGCTTGCCGTCGTTGAGCTTCTCGAGCGCCTGCATGGCGTCGATGGCCTTGGTGGCGTCGACGGGAGCGCCCGCGTCGATGAGGCCGTCCTTCTTGAGGCGCTCGATGGCCGGGCCGCTGATGTCGAGGGCGAGCACCTTGGCGGCGCCGCTCTTCTTGGCCTGCGCGGCACAGAGCGCGCCGCTCTTGCCCGCGCCGAGGATGAGCACGGTCGCTCCGGGCTTCACGTGCCGCGCGACCAGCGCGGGCGCACCGCACACATCGAGCGCGGCGAGGCTGAGCGTGTCCGGCAAATCGGTTGGCAGCTTGGCGTAGATGCCGCTCGCGAACAGGATGGCCTGGGCCTTCACGTCGACGCGATCGATCTTGGGATGCACCGCGAGGATCTTCTCGAGGCGCAGCGGCGTGAGCGAGAGCGAAACCAGCGTGGCGATTCGGTCGCCGACCTGGAGCTTCTCGCGCGCGGGATGCGCCGGACCGATCTCCGCGACGCGACCGATGAGCATTCCGCCGGAGCCAGTGACCGGGTTGTGCATCTTGCCGCGCCGCTGAACGATCGCCTGGATGTGCGCAGCGATCTTCGCTTCGTCGCCGTGCTCGGCCTTTTCGATCTGGCGGAACGACGCGGCGTCCACGTTCAGCGATTCCACATCAATCAACAGCTCGTCCGGACCGAGCGCCAGGTTGGGATCGATGGACTCGGCGCGCTGCGGGAGCACGCCGTTGGGATTCACCACTCGGCGCAGGCCGAAAGGATCGCTCGTCAGTTCCTGGTTCCTGGTTCCTGGTTCCTGGTTCATCGGTCCACCTTGTCAGAGCTGGCTGATATGGCCGCCTCGGGCGCGAAAGGGGGCGGGATGGCGAGTTATGAGGACTTGATGGTTTGGAAGGACGCGATGGACTTTGCCGAGAAGGCGTTTCGGCTCACTCGACGATTTCCGTTTGAGGAACGATTTGAGCTCGCGTCGCAGCTCAAGCGGTCGGCCGCTTCGGTGCCATCGAACATCGCAGAAGGCCAGCAGCGCAACTCTCGCGGTGAATTCGTCTACTTCCTGGGAGTCGCGAGAGGCTCGTTGGCCGAAGCCCTGACACAGATTCGACTTGCGGGCCGGCTCGACTACCTCGAGTCAGTCGAGGTCGTTGAAATGCTTGAGCACGGAGATCGCATCGGGCGGATGCTCAACGGCTTGCGATCGAGCTTGCGACCAACAACCAGGAACTAGGAACCAGGAACCAGGAACTGAAGCGTGATCAGTTCTCGGCCTTGCCGTCGATGTAGTCCTTCGAGCGCTCTTCGGTGGTAGCGCCTTCCCAGGTCTCACCGGGCGCGAGCTTCCAGTCGTTCTCAACCTGGATCTCCCACTTGTAGTTACCGGAGATGTCCGCGCCGTTCGGCGAGCGCGAGCTCACGGTCATGGTGAGCTCCATCTTCTGCGCGTTCGAGGGCACCGGAGGCAGGTTGTAGTAGCCAATCACCGCCTGCGGCGGGAACTCCGCGATCCAGCGCTCCGGGTAGTCCACCTTGATCTCCGGATCGCCGGCCACCGGCATCTCCGCGGCCACCTTGCCCTTCTCGTCGAAGAGCTTGATGTTCATGCCCGAGAAGCTCGCCGCGGTGTTCATCTTGCTGATCGTCTCGCCGCTCGCCTGACGATCGCGCTGCATCTGGCGCTGTGCGCCCCAGAGCACGAGGTCGATGCGGAAGCCCTTCTGGCCGTCGGTGCGCTTGGCGATCTTCAGGAGGTCCAGGCGCAGCGAGTTGCTCGTGGCCGTGTAGACCGGGTTGTACGCGCGATCCTTCAGCGCGTTGAAGGTGGTCTTCACCAGGTCATAGTACTGCTTCTTCAGCTCCACATCCTCGGCCTTGGCCTTCTTCTTCTTGCCGCCGCCGGCCGGCG
The DNA here is from genome assembly GCA_018266075.1 of Deltaproteobacteria bacterium. GTDB lineage: Bacteria > Myxococcota > Myxococcia > Myxococcales > SZAS-1 > SZAS-1. The sequence continues at coordinate 63,980 of JAFEBB010000035.1, forward strand.
CCTTGCCCGAGAGCTCGTCCTCCTCGCGGTAGTAGTTGCGGTCGGCGCCGGGGAAGCGGTTGTAGTGGTCCTGGAGGGTGTCGAAGTACCACTTGGCCAGGCCGTTGCGCTCGTCCTTGTACTTCTCGGCCTCGGGCACGTCGTTCACCCAGTTGGCGCGCTCCAGCCACTCCTGGTGGATCGACGCGAGCTCGGCGGCGTTGGCTTTGTCGGTCTTGAGGTTGTGGATGGTCGTGAACGAGTAGTAGGCACCGCCGCCAAACACCGCGCACAGCGCCACCAGCCGGATCATCGGGTTCATCGCACGCTCCTGAACCTGTAAGGGACGAAGGTTTTAGGCCAATTGAGCGAAGCTGGCAAACACCGGTTGGGCCTTCGGCGTTGCCAGGAACCAGGGGACCAGGAACTAGGAACCACAAGGCAGATTGCGTGCTAGCTTGCGCGCGCCGTGACCGAGCCCAGTCGATCGGAAATCTTCTTCCTGCCCGCGGCGCTGCCGTTGGAGTGCGACGAGCTGCTCCTCGCGCCCATGGTGGCGTTCGAGACCTACGGCGAGAAGCGGCCCGACGCGGCGGTGCTGCTGCTGCACGGCGTGACGCAGTCGCACTGCGCGGCCAGCGGCGAGCCCGCAGGTCCGGACCTGCCCTACTCGCCCGACGGCTGGTTCGCGAACGCCGTCGGTCCGGGCAAGCCGCTGGATACGGGCACCTTCTGGGTCATCTCCTGCGGCTTGCTGGGCAGCCCCTGGGGCAGCTCGAGTCCGTCGTCGCCGCACCCCGAGCTGGGCACGCCCTACGGCATCGAGTTTCCACCCGTGACCGCCACCGACATGGCCCGGGCCGCAGGTGGGCTTTGCCGCAGCCTGGGCGTGACGCGGCTCGCGGGCGTGGTGGGCCACGGCTTTGGCGGGATGGTGGGGCTGCGGCTGGCGTCGCTGTTTCCGGACCTGGTGGCGAGCGTGGCCGCGCTGGGAACCACGGCGTCGTTGCCCGATGCGCTGCGCCGCAAGCTCGCCTCGGTTCGCCAGCAGCTCGACGCCGATCGCGCCTTCAAGCACGGCATGTACAGCGCCCAGCAGGCTCCCGAGGCCGCGATGCAGCGGGTGCGGCTCGGCCTCTTGCGCGAGCTCTACCCGCGCGACTACCTGGCGCGCATCCATGGCGATCTCTTTGCGGCGGAGCGGGCGTTGGAGTCGGAGGCTCAGGAGTTCTCCTGGGTCTTCGACGCGAACTGCTACGCCGCGCTCTGCGACGCGCACGCGCGCACGGATTTGTACGAGTCGCTGGGCCGCATCAAGGCCCGGACGCTGATCCTCACGTCGTCGACGGACGTGCTGGCGCCGCCCGAGCGCGCGCGCGATACGTACCACCGGCTCACCGCGTCGGGCGTGCAGGCGCGCTACTACGAGCTCCAGAGCGACGCCGGACACCGCGCCTACGAGCTCGAAGCCGCCAAGGTCGGCCAGGTGATCCGCGACTTCTTGGGTCGCTAGTCCTTAGCGCGAGACGACGACTTCGGTCGTCGACGGCGCGAGCGCCAGCCGATCGCGCGACGATTCGGGCAGCGCGGGCCGCTTGCTGAGCTCGTCCTCGAGCTCGGTGACGCGCCGGTTGAGCCGCTCGAGCTCGAGCTGGATGCGGCCCTGGCTGGGGAAGGCCTGGGCATACGAATCGAGCAGCGGCTTGATGGCGTAGCGCAAGGTCACGCCCAGCACCGGGATGATGAAGATCGACATGCCGAAGACGATGCCGCAGATCTCACTGAGATTGATCGGCTGAAATTCCATTTTCCCTCCAAGGCGCGCGCGTCGATCTTCTACGTCGGCCGCAGCGATCTATTTCAGGACAATTTCGCGAGCTTCTCGGCCAGCTCGCGTTCCCGCTCGGCAATGCCCGTGGCATGGGCCGGAACGCCGTCCCAGGCCCCGTCCTGGCTGGCCAGGCGCATGGCCGTGGCGAGCTCGCCCCACTGCCAGGCCAGCTCGCGGTAGGCATGCGCGATCGGCGCCAGGGGCAGATTGGGCTGCAGGCGCTGGGCCTCGTCGAGGAACTGGGCGAAGAGCGCGCGGAAGCAGCCGCCGCCCGTGCCCCGCTTTTCGATGGCCAGGAAGCCTTCCTTGGCGCACTTGGCGAAGTCGTGGAGCTTGGGCCAGTCGGCAAGATCGCGGGCGAAGTCGTCGAGCGCGGCGACGCCGCCGAAGCCGCTCGGATCTTCGAGGATGCGGACGCCCGCGCGTCGCACGGCCTCGGGCACGAGCGAGGCGACGTCCTTGGGGAGCTCGCCCTCGATCTCGAACCACGAGTGATCGTGGTGGCCGGCCATGAACGCTTCGCTGCCACGCGCGCGCGCCAGATCCGGCAGCGCGACGTCGATCAGCCCGGGCCGCTCCGTGTCGGCGACGAAGGCGAGGTCGCGTTCGAGGTCATGGCCGGCGAGCACCACGCGGTGGCCGTTGTAGGAGGTCTGGGTGTCGTAATACGGCAGGAACTTGATGTCGGTGGTGAGCACCACGGGCACGCCGGAATCGGCGCGCGCCTTCACCAGCTGCCATGCACGCGCGGCATCCGGCTCGCGGTGCTCGACCCACGAAAGGCCGAGCAGCTCGCAGACCTCGTGCTCCATGGTGAGGGTGCGGCCCACGAAGCTGCGCGAGAGTCCGGTCTCGCTTCGAAACAAGTAGAAGCCGAGTCCGGAGCCGAGCCCGAAGACCATGGCTTCGGTGAGGTTCAGGCCGCGCGCGGCGAGCACGTCGCGGACGCTCGTCGGACCGCACGAGACGCCGGGCACGTGCTCGAAGCCGGGGATCACGTAGCGCACGGGCGTAACCGTTCGGTTAACGAATCTGACTCCCCTTCCCCGCGTGAGACGGGGAAGGGGTCGGGGGATGGGGTTTGGCGGGCGAAGGTCGCTTACCGCTCGAGGATGGCCGCGATGCCCTCACCGCCGCCGATGCACAGCGACGCCAGTCCGCGCTTCTTGTCCATGTCCTTCATGGCGTGGACGAGCGTGACCACGAGCCGGCAGCCCGAGGCGCCGATGGGGTGGCCGAGGACGACCGCGCCGCCGCGGACGTTGACCTTGCTGGCGTCGAGCTCGAGGAGCTTGTTGTTGGCCATGGTCACCACGGCGAAGGCCTCGTTGATCTCGTAGAGATCGATGTCCTTCGGGGTGAGCTTGGCCTTGTTGAGCGCGTTCTTCATCGCGTCGGCCGGCGCGATGGTGAACTCCACCGGGTTGCGCGCGGCCACGCCCCAGCCCGTGAGGCGGGCGAGGATGGGCAGGCCGTCCTTCTTGGCGCGCTCGACGGTGGTGAGGACGACGGCAGCCGCGCCGTCGTTGATGCTCGAGGCGTTGGCGGCGGTGATGGTGCCGTCCTTCTTGAAGGCCGGCTTGAGGCCGGGGATCTTGTCGGGCTTGGCGCTCTTGGGGCCCTCGTCCTCGCTGACGACGAGCGGGTCGCCCTTCTTCTGCGGCACGCTCACCGGCGCGATCTCGGCCTTGAACGCGCCCTCGGCCTGGGCCTTCTGCGCGCGCCGGGTCGACTCCATCGCGTACTCGTCCTGCGCCGCGCGGCTGAAGCCGAAGTCCGCGGCGCACTTCTCGCCGCAGTTGCCCATGTGCATGTCGTTGTACGGATCCCAGAGGCCGTCGTGGATCATCAGATCCTTGAGCTCGATGTTGCCCATGCGCGCACCGCCGCGGATGGCGTGCGAGAAGTACGGCGCGTTGGACATGCTCTCCATGCCGCCGGCGACCACGATCTCCGCGTCGCCCGTGAGGATCACCCGGGCCGCCTCGATGATCGACTCGAGGCCCGAGCCGCAGACCTTGTTCACGGTCACGCACGGGGTCTTCTCGGGGAGGCCGGCGTAGAGCGCCGCCTGGCGGGCCGGAGCCTGACCGACGCCGCCCTGGAGCACGCAGCCCATGAACACCTGCTCCACCTGCTCGGGCTTGATGCCCGCGCGCTGGATCGCCGCCTGGATGGCCACGGCCCCGAGGCGCGGGGCAGAGAGGCTGGCGAGGGCACCCTGGAACGCACCGATGGGCGTCCGGGCGGCGGCGACGATGGCGATCTCCTTCGACATGGCTTGGCTCCGTGAAAATTTGTGCACTGCAACATAACGAGCGGGCGACTTATACGCACGCCGAAGTCGGCTGGCAAGGGGCGTCGGCGAAGCGTTACCACCTGGGGGAGTTCGCCGTAGTGCCTCGCAAGCGCGAAGGAGGCAGCCCATGCAGGCGAACAGACATGCGATTCTGTTGGTGTTGGCCCTGGGAGCTGGCGCCTGTCGCGCCGAGACCGCAACTGCGAAACCGGAGGTCGCCGTGGCCCACTTTTCTGCGCCGTACGCGAAGCACACCGAAGCTGAGCTCAAGCAAGTCCTGACGCCGCTGCAGTTCGAGGTGACCCAGCACGAGGCCACCGAGCCGCCCTTCCACAACGAGTTCTGGGACAACCACCAGGCCGGCATCTACGTGGACGTGGCCACCGGCGAGCCGCTCTTCAGCTCGCTCGACAAGTTCGAGTCGGGCACGGGCTGGCCGAGCTTCGTGCGGCCCATCGAGAACGGGCACGTCACCGAGCACCGCGACGTGGGCTTCGGCATGGTCCGCGTGGAAGTGCGCTCGCAGATCGGCGACTCGCACCTGGGCCACGTGTTCCCCGACGGGCCTGCGCCCACGGGCCTGCGCTACTGCATCAACTCGGCGTCGCTGCGGTTCATCCCCGTGGCCGAGCTGCAGGCCCAGGGCTACGGGCAGTTCGCGGCGCGCTTCGGCAGCGGCGAGAAGGCTCCCGAGGCCAAGACGGACAACGCCTGCGCCATCCCCAAGCCCGGCGAGGCGCCCGGCTGCGAGGCGACCTTGGAGACGGCGGTGCTCGGCGGCGGTCGCGTGGATGCGCTGCGCGGCGTGCCCGGTGTGCTCCAGGTCGACTCGGGCACGGCGCTCGGCAAGCCAGCGGTCCAGGTCACGTTCGACCCGAAGCTCGTCACGCTGGCCGCGCTCGTGGACAAGAGCGCCAGCGGCGGCTCGCGGCCGTCCGTGCTGGCGAACGACGGCTTCCAGCGGGCGCGCTGAGCCGCTGCTAGTCTCGCCCGCATGGGCAAACCCCTGGTGCTGGTCCACGGCGGCGCTGGCCTCTACAGCGACGATCGCGTCGAGCCCGCGCGGCTCGGCTGCGAGCGCGCTGCCAAGGCCGGCGCCGACGTGCTTCGTGGCGGCGGCAGCGCCGTGGACGCCGTCTGCGAAGCGGTGCGCGTCCTCGAGGACGACCCCGAGTTCAACGCGGGCACCGGCAGCTGCCTCACCGAGACCGGCGACGTGGAGATGGACGCGTGCGTGATGGACGGCCGCGACCTCAAGGCCGGCGCGCTCGGCGCCATCCAGGGCATCCGCAACCCAATCCTGGCCGCGCGCCTGGTGATGGAGCGCAGCCGCCACGTGTTCCTCGTCGGCGATGGGGCGCGCCACTTCGTGCTCGCGAACGGCGTGGCGCCCTACCCGACCGCGTCGCTCATCACGCCGCGCGCGCTCGAGAAGTGGAAGGCGGGCACGGTCGAGGGCAAGCACGGCACGGTGGGCGCGGTCGCGGTCGACGCGCAGGGCCACGTCGCGGCGGCCACGTCGACCGGCGGAATCTTGCGCAAGCTGCCCGGGCGCATCGGCGACTCGCCCATCGTGGGCGCCGGCACCTTCGCCGACGACGCGCGCGCGGCTGCTTCGGCCACGGGAACCGGCGAGCCGATCTTGCGCCTCGGGCTCACGCGGACGGCGGCAGATCTGTCGCAGCGCATGTCGGCGCAGGAGGCGGTCGACGAAGCGCTGGTCGAGCTGCGCGAGCGCACCGGCGGCGAGGCCGGACTGATCCTGGTGAACGCGCGCGGCGAGCTGGGCATCTCGCGGACCACCAAGCGCATGAGCTGGGCGCACCTCGACATCGACGGCCGCGGCGACGCGCGCTGCGAATAGAATCCGCTCGTGCCCGCGAACCGGAAAAAGCTCGTGGCCGGCCTGGTGCTGCTGCTCGCCGTGGCGTTCGTGGCTGCGTGGGTGTTCCGGAAGCCCGCGGCCTCGGAGCAGGACGAGCGCGACGCCGACGCGGCTCTGCAAAAGCTCGATCCGCACAGCGCGCGGCAGTCGCTGGCCCAGCGCTGCAAGCTGCCTCCGCGTCCCGACGATGGCGTGGCCATGCGCGCCTGCGCCGCCTTGCACGACCTCTCAATCCTCGAGGGCAAGCCCCTCGACGGCGCTGCGCGCCTGAGCGAGCTGGCGCACGTCGAGCCGTCGCCGGGTGCTCGGCCGGTGCTCGAGGACGTGCAGGTGCTGCGCGTGGAGCTGCTCCTCGAGGCCGGTCACTCGCGCGAGGCTGCGCACGAGGCGCAGGCCTGGGCCGAGGCGCACGGCGACGATGAGACCGTGGGCGCCGTGCGGCTCTGGGTGGCGGCGATGCACGCGCAGCGCGCGATTGGCTACGAGCAGCAGGCCGGCGACGACGCGCGACGCGCGATCCACCTGGCGTCGAAGGTCACGCACTAGCGACGCTTGCCGCCGCCTCGTCCGCCGCCGTGTCGACCCCCGCCGTCGCGCGGACCGGAGCGTCCACCGTCGCGCGAGCCGTGACGACCGCCGCTGTCACGCGAGCCGGGTCGGCCGCCGTCGCGCGAGCCGGGTCCGCGCTCGCTCCGCTCGTTGCGATCGCTTCGGCCGAACGACTTGCCGCGCGGTGCACCGAAGCTGGGTCCGGGTCGCGAGGACCCACCCTTGAGCCGCTCAACGGCTTCCCACAAGGTCGCCGGCCGCTTTCCGTCGCGCACCAGCGCGCCCTTCTCCACCAGCGAGAGGTCGGTCTGGCGGCGCTCGAGGTTCACCGAGCGGATCTGCACTTCCACGCGATCGCCCACCGTGAACGCGCGACCGTTGGGGAACGAGAGCGTCTGCGTGGCCAGGTCGAGCTCGCCTTCGCCGCCGAGATCCTCGCTCTTGAGCAGGCCTTCGACGAACAGGCCCTCGAGCTCCACGAACAGGCCGAACTCGGCGACCGACGCGATGATGCCCGGGTAGCGCTGGCCAATGCGGTCCTTCAAGAACAAGCAGCCGAAGTACGCGTCGACCTCGCGCTCGGCCTTCATCGCCGCGCGCTCGCGCTCGCTGCATCGCCGCGCGATGGCCGAGAGCTTCGCCGTGTGCGCCTCGAGGTGCTTGACCTTGCCGTGCGCCCAGTGCTCCTTGAGCAGCCGGTGCACGATGAGGTCCGGGTAGCGTCGAATCGGCGAGGTGAAGTGCAGGTAGTGCTCGGCCGCGAGCCCGTAGTGGCCGATGTTCTCGGCCTCGTACGTGGCCTGCATCATTGCGCGCAGGAGCAGCGAGTTGAACGCGCGCTGCTGCGGCTTGCCCGCGATCTGTTGAAGCATCGCGTTCAGTGTCTTCGGCGTGAGCGCGTCGCTCGGTGCGGTGATGCCGTGCGTGGCCGCGAACTCCGTGAACGCGAGCAGCTTCGCCTCGTCCGGCGCGCCGTGGACGCGGAACAACGTCGGCAAACCGCGCGCCTCGAAGTAGCGCGCGACCGCTTCGTTGGCCGCGAGCATGAACTCCTCGACCAGCCGGTGCGCGTCGTTGCGCTCGCGCTTCTCCACGCTCTTCACGCGCGACTGTTCGTCGAGCACCGCCTTGGCCTCGGCGATGTCGAAGTCGATCGAGCCGCGATCCATGCGCTGCTTGTTGAGCTTCTGCGCCAGCTCCCACGCGAGCGTGAGCTCCGGCCGCAGGAACTCGCGGTGGGCCACGTTCTCGCCCTTCAGCAGCGCCGCCACTTCCGTGTACGTGCAGCGCGCGCGGGAGCGCATCACGCCCGGGTAGAGCTCGGCCTCGACCGGCAGGCCGCTCTCGTCGAGGATCATGTCTGCGACCATGCAGAGCCGATCCACGTCGGGCTTGAGCGAGCACATCTCGTTCGACAGCGCCTCGGGCAACATCGGTAGCACGGTGTTCGGGAAGTACACGCTCGTGCCGCGCCGGAGCGCCTCGTCGTCGAGCGAGGAATCCTCGAGCACGTAGTGGCTCACGTCGGCGATGGCGACCACCAGCCGGTAGCCGCGCGGCGCCTTCTCCACGTACACCGCGTCGTCGAAGTCGCGCGCGTCCTCGCCGTCGATGGTGACGAGCTTGATGTCGCGCACGTCGCGCCGGCCGGGGATGTCGCTCTCTTGCACCGGAATCGCCACGCGATGCGCCTCGTCGACCACCGCGCGTGGGAACTCGTCATCGAAGCCTTGCGCGTACGCGGCGCGCAGCACCTCGAGCTTGGGATCGCCGCGCTCGCCAGCCTTCTCCAGCACCTCACCCTGCGGCGGAACGAACCCGGGCGCGCCGGACTGGGTGAGTCGCACCTTCACGATGTCGCCGTCGTGGAAGCCGTGCGCGTGCGGAACGGCGATGAACTCGCCGAGCGAGGGATCCATCGGCATCACCATCGACTGCTTGCCGCGCTCCACGTACGTGCCCAGCGCGTGGATCCGCCGCCGCTCGACGGTCTCCACGATCCGGCCTTGCGTGCGTCCACCGGTTCCGGGGACGACCTCGACGCGGATCAAATCGCCGTCGAACGCGTGGGTGGCCTCGACCGCGGGCACGAACACGTCGTCGCCTTCGCCGTCGTAGCGCTCCACGAAGCCGAAGCCGTCGCGGTGCTTTCGCAGCAAGCCGACAACCGTCTTCGGACCGCCGCCGCGCTGCTTGCGCTTGCCCTCGGCGTCCTGCGGATAGATGAGCACGGGCTTGGTGCTCGCGCCGAGCTCGCGCACGCCGTGGCGCGCGCCGTGGCGCTTGGGGACGGGCAGCTCACGGCCCTTGTCGGTGGCGGGGCGGTAGCGCTTGCCGTCCTTCAAGATGGCGCCTTCGCGAACCAGGTCGCGCAGGGCGCGCTTCATCTCGGTCATGGCGCCGGGGTTCACGCCCAGCCGGCCCATCACTTCCTTGACGCCGAGCGCGTGGTCCGCGGCCTCCAGGACGTCGAGGATTTGCTTCGAATCGATACTCATTCGCTTCTGGTTTCCTTCTTGGTCGCGCTGGGCGCAGACCGGTGCTGCAAGTGGTCGGGAGACAAGCGCTCGTAAAATTCGGCGCTGCGGAGCTCCGCGGGAAATCACTCGCCTGCGAGAGCTTCGGTGGCGCCGCGCGGAAGATCAATCGTCTTCGACGCGAGCGGCCTGCCACCCGGCGCGCTGACGTGCATCGGCGCGCACTCCTGACATAGCGCCCTCGCCTTCCGGCCGCCAAGCAATCAGCCGAGGTACTCCTGCGCGCGCTCCAACAGCAGCTCGAGGAAGCGCCGCTTGCTGGCGCCGGCGTCGTCGAGCTCGCCGTCGGCCAGGGCGTCGCACGCGCGCTCGAGCGTGAGCAGGAACAGCAGGTCCTCGTCCGGGCTCTTGCGGCGCGCGCCGAGCCGCTGACGCAGCCGCGCCACCAGGTCGAGGTGCTGCTTGCGCGCCGTGCGCAGGCCCTTGCGGACCTCCGGGTCGGTGCCGAGCAGCCCGCGGAGCGACGCGCGGAACGTCCGCCACTGCCGGTGGTGCGCCAGCGCGCCGTCCACGAGGACGGAGGCGAGCTCGAGGGCTTCATCGGGCGCGGCGTCGAGCTTCTTCTCGAGCGCGTCCCAATCTGCCTTGAGGTGCCGGAAGTACGCGGCCAGGAAGATTTCGCGCTTGTCGGCGAAGTGTCGATAGAACGTGCCCGGCGAGTAGCCCGCGGCGCGCGCGAGCGCGTTCGAGTCGGTGCCGTCGTAGCCGACGTCGTTGAAGACGCGCGCGGCGACCTCGATCAGCGCTTCACGGGTGGCGAGGGCGCTCCCGCGAATGGGCCGGCTGGGTTCGTGCTCTCGGGGCATGGCGATAGGGATATCACCATCGCGGCGGGACGTGCAGCGAAATCAGGGCCTGCGCGGGCCAGCCTCGCACAGCCCGTTGGTGCAGAACGCAACCCAGGATCCGCAGTTGACCGCCGGGTTGAGCGGGCAGCCGCCGCCGTCGGGAAAGCCCTCGGGCCGAAAGTCGGCACAGATGTTGATGAAGTGTGTGTCCCACTTGCTCACAGCGGTCGTGTTGATCGGCTCGCCTCCGCAGGCGTAGCTCAGACACGCGCACTCGCCGGCATCCGACGTGTCCGCGCTGAAGTGGGTCGTCGAGCAGTCGCTATCGTTGATGCACGTGCAGTCCGCGTTCGCGAAGGGACACGTCGTGACCGAACCGGCATCGGCGTCCGAGCCGCTCGAGGGGCTTGAGCAGGCCTGTGCCTGCAGCGCGAGGCCGAGCGCTGCGATCGCGGCCAACCGAGACATCACTCCCACTCGATCGTCGCCGGCGGCTTCGACGAGATGTCGTAGACCACGCGGTTCACGCCCTTCACTTCATTGGTGATGCGCGAGCTGATGCGTCCGAGCACGTCGTACGGCACGCGCGCCCAATCGGCGGTCATGCCGTCCACGCTCTCCACCGCGCGCAGCGCGATCGCCTCGTCATACGTGCGCTCGTCGCCCTGGACGCCCACGCTTCGCACCGGGAGCAGCACGCAGAACGCCTGCCAGATCTTCGTGTCCAGGCCAGCCGCCGCCATCTCCGCGCGCACGATGGTGTCGGCCGCGCGGACCTTGGCCAGCTTGGCTTCGGTGATGTCGCCGAGCACGCGGATGGCGAGTCCCGGCCCGGGGAACGGCTGCCGCGCGACGATCTCCTCGGGCAAGCCGAGCTCGCGTCCGAGCGCGCGGACCTCGTCTTTGAACAGCTCGCGGAGCGGCTCCACGAGCTTCATCTTCATGACCTCGGGTAGGCCGCCCACGTTGTGGTGGCTCTTGATGGTCGCAGACGGGCCCTTGAACGACACGCTCTCGATCACGTCGGGGTAGAGCGTGCCCTGAGCGAGGAAGTCCGAGCCGCCCAGCTTGTGCGCGGTCTCCTCGAACACGGCGATGAACTCGCGGCCGATGATCTTTCGCTTCTGCTCCGGGTCGGTGACGCCCTTGAGCTTGGCCAGGAAGCGATCGGCAGCTTTCACCGTCGTGAGCGGCACGTGGTAGCGGTCGCGGAACGTGGCCTCGACCTGCGCGACTTCACCTTCGCGAAGCAAACCGTTGTCCACGAAGATGCAGTGCAGCTGCGCGCCAATCGCGTTGTGCAGGAGCAGCGCGGCCACAGCCGAGTCCACGCCGCCGGAGAGGCCACAGATCACCCTGCCCTTACCCACCTGCTCACGGATGATCTCCATCTCCGCGAGCGCGAAGTTGTGCATGTTCCAGCTGCCGGAGCAGCCGCACTCGCCGTACAAGAAGGCCTTCAGCATCTCCTTGCCGCGCGGGCTGTGGACGACCTCCGGGTGGAACTGCACCGCCACAATGTGCTTCTGCGGGTGCATCACCGCCGCGAACGGCGAGTTCGACGTCCGGCCGATGGCGATGAAGCCCTCCGGCAGCGCGTCGACCTTGTCGCCGTGGCTCATCCACACCGGCAGCTTGTCACCCGGGCCGAACGGCGCCAGCACGCCGCGCGGGCTGAGCACCTCGAGGTCCGCCGGGCCGTACTCGCGCCGCGCCGCCCGCGACACCTGCCCGCCGAGATCGTGAGCGATGAGCTGCAGGCCGTAGCAGATGCCCAGGACCGGCACGCCCAGCTCGTAGACGGCCTTGTCGACGCGGGGCGCGCCCGGCTCGTCCACCGACGACGGCCCGCCCGAGAGGATCACGCCGCTCGGCGCGAAGTCGCGCATCTTGTCGCCGGTGAAGTTGGGCGGGTGGATCTCGCAGTAGACGCCCAGCTCGCGCACGCGCCGGGCGATGAGCTGGGTGTACTGCGAACCGAAGTCGACAATGAGAATTCGTTCCCGGTGCAGCTCCTGGGCGGTGGTCATGGTGCGCTCCGCGGCCGGGATGCCCCGCAAGGCCGCATGTTTCATCCGTTGACAGCTCTGGCCACAGGTCGATACAAACGGCGCGCAGGGTGCACTCTTCTGCGTCCCACGTCCACGCAATTTCCAGGGGTCGGAAACTCGATGCGTACTCGCCTTGCCACTGCGGTTGGAGTTCTGGCCGGAGCACTTCTGGCCGGCTGTGCCTCGCACTCGGCCTACGGGCCGTCCAGCGACGCCCGCCTCGACTCGGCCGTCAAAGAGGGCAGCAACGAAAACAGCATGAAGGACGTGACCGTCGAGCAGGTCTCGCAGAAGTCCTGCGGCGACTACCGCGCCAAGCTCACCAAGGCCCAGAACGATGAGGCCGCCGAGGTCGATCGTCTGGGCGCATTCGAGTCGCTCTACAAAGAGCTCAAGGACAAGAACGACTACCTCGAGCAGGCCCTGGCCTCGAACCCGGACCTCCAGTTCGCCAACGACTCGCAGGTCCCCAAGATCCGCGACGAGTGCCGCGACGCGCTCGCCGACGTGCAGAAGGACTACTCCGACCTCGTGAACGAGATCGCCGACCTGCTCGTGGTGAAGGACACCCACGGCAACCCGACGCCGCGCCTCGACTTCAAGAAGTTCCGCGAGGCGATCACCGTGCTCAACCCGGACGACCGCGACGCCCTGCTGGCGCGCGTCGACCAGGCGGAGCGGAAGATCAAGAACGCCAGCAACTAGCTTCGTCGACGTCCAGACGAGCGTGCGAGGGGCGCCCAGGTGGCGCCCCTCTCGTTTTTGCGGGCCGAGGCCTTCCCAGCGCAGCGGGCCAGACGCAACTTCTCGCTGGAGGATCACCGGAGGCCCGCGATGGACGCCATCGATCTGCTCGAGCACCAGCATCGGGAGCTGGAGGCGTTCTTCCGCGAGTTCCGGCTGCTGTCGTCCAGCGAGCCGAAGAGCCGGCTGGCGATCTTCGAGCTCATCGCCGACGCGGTGGAGGCCCACGCGCAGATGGAGGAGCGGCTCTTCTACCCGGCCGCGCGCTTCCACGGGACGGACGCGCTCCTGCTCCAGGGTGCCGAGGACAACCGTCGGGTGCAGCGGCTGCTCGCCGAGCTTGCCGCCCGGCAGCCGGGCGAGCCCGCGTTCGACGAGCGGTTCGTGCTCCTGGAGCAGGCCGTCCTCGCGCACGCGCACGCGCAGGAGCACGGGCTGTTTCCGCTGGTGAAGACCCAGCTCGGGACGCAGCGGCTGGAGGCGCTCGGCGAGGCGATGATGCTCGCGGCTGCGGAGCTGGGGCTGGTGGATGAAGAGCCCGAGCGGCCGGACCTCATCGACTACGTGCCCGACGCGCCGCCGTACTGATCAGGGTCCCGCGTCGCGCGACTCGAAGCGGATGCGCACGCCCTCCTGCGAAGGCAGCGCGACGGCACGACGCCCCTCGAGCGCGGTGTGCCAGGTGCTGCAGCGATCTTTTCCGTTCGGGCCGAGCTGCACATCGAGCGTGCCCGCATAGCTCTTGATGAACTGCTCGAGCGTCTCGTCGGGGTCCACGCGTTTGAGGCGGACCTCGAGGTCGTCCACGGCGTCGTCGCTGCCCGCGTCGACGTGGGTCACCGAGAGCGGCTCGACCAGACCCGCGGCGCAGGCGAGGAGCTGCATCGCGTCCTTGCGCTCGGTGGTCGAGAGCCCCGCGAGCGCAACCTGCACGTGCACGTGGACCCGCGGCCGGACGGCGTCGTCGTGCAGGTGCTCGTGGAGATCGACGAGCGCGCGCGAGATGGCGTCCATCAGCGCGCCGCGAAGCGCGAGCAGCGCCGCGTCCTTGTCCTTCGCGGGCGCCACGCTGGCCACGGCCTCGCCAACCAGATCCGGCGCGCGCTGCAGGCTGCGAATCCGCGCGCGCAGATCGAGTCCACCGGCGCGTCCGCCGAGGCCGTTCGGCTCCGCGACGGCGAGCTCGAGCGAGAAACGCGAGTCGTCATCGCCGTCGGTGAGCGGCTTGGCGCCCTTCTGCAGCTTGGCGAGCGCGCCGTGATCGGGCTTCTGGCCCAGCGCGGTCAGCACGCTTTCGACCGCATCGGGCAGCCCGGCGTTGAGCGCCTCGAGCGCCTCGGGGGAGACCGGCAGCGGCAGCCCCTGCATGTGCTGCGCGTTCGCCGGCTCGTTGATGTGGTTCGCCAGATCCGCAGGCTGCGAATCGAACTTCCCGTGGAGGTCCACGTGCACGCGGGCGCCCGGCGCGGGCCAGACGGCCGCGGCCAGCACCCACGCGGCGAGCATCACGACTCGACCCGGTAGTTCGGGGCCTCCTGCGTGATGATCACGTCGTGAACGTGGCTCTCGCGCAGGCCGGCCTGGCTGATGCGCATGAAGCGGGCCTTCTGCTGCAGCTCGCTGATCGTCTTGCAGCCCAGGTAGCCCATTCCGGCTCGCAGACCGCCCAGCATCTGGAAGACGATCATCGCCAGCGGGCCCTTGTACGGCACGCGGCCCTCGATGCCCTCGGGCACGAGCTTGAGATCCTCGTCGACGTCGCCCTGGAAGTAGCGATCCTTGGATCCCTTCTTCATCGCGCCGAGCGAGCCCATTCCGCGGTACGCCTTGTAGCTGCGGCCCTGGTAGAGGATGACGTCGCCGGGCGCTTCTTCACAGCCCGCGAAGAGCGAGCCGATCATCACGGTGCTCGCGCCCGCGGCGAGCGCCTTGACGATGTCGCCGGAGTACTTGATGCCGCCGTCGCTGATGATGGGCACGCCCGCGGCCATGGCCACGCGCGCGCTCTCGTCGACGGCGCTGATCTGGGGCACGCCCACGCCCGCGACCACGCGCGTGGTGCAAATGGAGCCCGGGCCGATGCCGACCTTCACCGCGTCGGCGCCGGCGTCGATGAGCGCCTTGGTGCCCTCGCCCGTGGCCACGTTGCCGGCGATGAGCTGCAGCTCCGGCCAGCGCTTCTTGAGCACCCGGACCGCGTCGAGGACGCCCTGGCTATGGCCGTGCGCGGTGTCCACGCAGACGACGTCCACGCCCGCGCGAACGAGCGCCTCCACGCGCTCCTCGTAGTCGCCCGCGCCGACCGCGGCGCCGCAGAGCAAGCGGCCCTGCGCGTCCTTCGCGGCGTACGGGTGGGTGCGCGTCTTCTCCACATCCTTGACGGTGATGAGGCCCTTGAGCCGGAACTCGCTGTCGACGACGAGCAGCTTCTCGATGCGGTTCTTGTGGAGGAGGTCCTTGGCCTCATCCATCTGCACGCCCTCGCGGGCGGTGACGAGCTCCTTGGTCATCACGGCGCCCACGGTCTGCTCGAGGTTCTTCTCGAAGCGCAGGTCGCGGTTGGTGAGGATGCCCACCAAGCGGCCGCCTTTGACGACGGGGATGCCGCTGATGTTGTGGGTGCGCATGAGCTCGACGGCGTGGCTGAGCCGCGCCTCGGGATCGATGGTGACGGGATCCTGAACGAGGCCGCTCTCGAACTTCTTCACCCGGGAGACCTCGCGCGCCTGGTCGGCGGGCGGGAGGTTCTTGTGGACGATGCCGATGCCGCCCTCCTGCGCCATGGCGATGGCGGTGCGGGCTTCGGTCACGGTGTCCATGGCCGAGGAGAGCAGCGGGATGTTGAGGGTGATCTTCCGGGTGAGCTTGGTGCCGAGCTCCACCTGCTTGGGCAGGACCTCGCTCTCGGCAGGCACGAGCAGGACATCGTCAAAGGTGAGGCCGAGCTTCAACTCATCGCGGTTGATCATGGCGAGGCTCCCGGGCGCGGGGGGCGATTCATTACACCAGCCAACATCATCTCGCCACGAAGCTCGGGCAGGCGGAGGCGTGGGACGAACGGACGCCACATCGCACCTGCGCGAAAGGCCGTCGCCCGAGGGGCGCCGGCAGGGCTCGGATGCCCGGCTTTCCCCGCTGCACTCCGTAGATGCAAGTGCTTGGGGAACGGTAACGGTGATCGGTGTGCGGTGATCGGGCCGATCACAGAGAACCGATCACCTGTACCGATCACCAAGCACTCGGCCGTCCCAGGCTGCGTCGGAAAAGCCAGGCCACGGCATCCCGCGCACCGCGCATCCACCCGCGCAGGGGCCAACCCTGGGAGCGCTCGGCGGAACGAAAAAGCGGCCGCCGAGCCCATGGGGGGTTTGGACTCGACGGCCGCCAGGTCAGCGTTTCCGCCAACCCGCGCGCATGGTGCGCAACTCGTCGCCGATCGAACAGAGACTCTGAGTGAAATTCCGCTCGGGGATCATGAGAACGCCCTGAGTCTGGTGTTGCCGGGACGATGTTCATACCGCTACGTTCGCCGCCCTTCTCGAACGGAGCTCGGATGCGACCGGGGTTGGCGGTGGCGGCAATTCTCAGCTTCACGGCGTGTGGATCCAGCACGACGACCAGCTCTTCGTCATCCGGAACGACCGGCGCGACCGCCACGGGAACCTCCGCCAGCAGCACCAGCGCCACCTCGACCGGAGCGTCGGACGCGTCGAGCAGCTCCAGCTCTGGCAGCTCGAGTTCCACCAGTTCGACGAGCTCGTCAGCGTCGAGCAGCTCGTCGTCCAGCTCGAGCGCCTCGAGCAGCAGCACCGGCTCCTCGGGCTCGACCTCGTCGAGCAGCAGCACGGGTTCCTCGAGCTCGACCGCGAGCAGCAGCAGCACCGTGGGCAGCGGCAGCTCGGGATCGAGCGCGTCCTCGTCGTCGTCCACGAGCGGTTCGAGCGGTTCGAGTGGCGTGAGCTACCCGGCGCCCTTCCCCGCGCCGCCGCAGGTGCAGGACTACGGCGGCCCGGTGCTGCAGCAACCCAAGCTCGTCCCGGTGTTCTTCTCGAACGACGACGCCACGACCGTCGCGCAGCTCTCGGACTTCGCGTCCAGGGTGGGGAGCACCCAGTACTGGGCGGCCACGACCTCGGAGTACGGCGTCGGCCCGGCCACTGCGCTGGCCCCCGTCCAGCTCACTGAAGCCGCGCCCGCGAGCATCGACGATGCCGCGATCCAGACCTGGCTCGCTGGAAAGCTCAACGGAAACGATCCCGCGTGGCCGGCCAACGACGGCAACACGGTGTACGTGCTGTTCTACCCGGACGCGACGACGGTCACGCTCCAGGGTCTGAGCAGCTGCCAGGGCTTTGGCGGCTACCACCAGAACATCACGCTCGACACAGCGCATGGCAGCGCCGACGCCGCCTACGTGGTCGTGCCCCGCTGCCTCAACTTCCCACCGAACACGGGCGTCGATGCGGTGACCGCCTCGACCAGCCACGAGCTCATCGAGGCCGCGACCGACCCCTATCCGCTCACCCAACCTGCCTACGCGTTGATGGACGACGCCCACATCTTCTGGCTCAGGGTCCTCGGCGGCGGCGAAGTGGGCGACATGTGCGCGCAGTTCGACAGCTCCTTCACCACGTTCTCGGAGCTCGCGTACTCGGTGCAGCGCACTTGGTCGAACGCGGCCGCGCTCGCCGGCCATGATCCCTGCGTGCCCGCGCTGCCGGGCGAGGTCTACTTCAACGCCGCGCCCGAGCTGTCGGACACCGTCGCCTACACCGTGCTGGGCCAGGTCGTAAACGTTCCGGGTGTGAGCATCCCCGTCGGGCAGTCGAAGACCATCGACCTCGATCTCTTCAGCGAGGCCGCGACCTCGGGGCCGTGGACCGTGAGCGTCGAGGACGCGTCCGTGGTCTTCGGCGGGGCCCAGCACCTCACGCTCGGCTTGAACAACACCACCGGGCAGAACGGCGACAAGCTCCAGCTCTCCATCACCGTGACCGCGGCAGGCTCGCACAACACGGAGATCTTCATCGTGAAGTCCACGCTGAACGGCCAGTCCACCGTCTGGTTCGGGCTCGTCGGGAACTGACGTTCAGGGGTGCGCGTCGGGCATCTGGCTCGAGGGGCTGGGCAAGAGCGACAGCGGGTCCACCGGCGCTTCACCCCGACGCACTTCGAAATGGCAGTGCGGCCCGCTGGTGCGGCCGCTCGTGCCCACGCGCGCGATGATCTGGCCCTGCTCCACCTTCTGGCCGTCCTTGACGAGGTTCTCGCGGTTGTGCGCGTAGAGCGTCACCAGGCCGCCGTCGTGCTGGAGGATGACCAGCGTCCCGTAGCCGGCCTGCTCGCCCGCGTAGAGCACGGTCCCGGCTGCCGCAGCAGCAATCGGCGTCCCTTCCGGCGCAGCGAGATCGAGGCCCTCGTGGTTGCCATGGGCCTGCTCGCCCGCGCGCGGCCCGTAGCGCGCATAGATGACTCCGCGAAGCGGCCAGGCCAGGCAGTGCACACCTGTGCAGCCCGGCACGTGGTGCGGGTTCGGGTCGCCGGCGCTCGCGGCATCGACCACGGCGCCGTCGGTCGACAGCTCGGGCAGCGGCACCGTCCGGGCCGCACCGGGGATGAAGAGCTTCATGCCCGGCGCGAGCGACTTGGGATCGCTGAGCGCGTTGGCCTGCATGAGCGCATCGGGCGTGGTCCCGTACGCGCGCGCGATGCGGAAGAGCGTCTCGCCGGGCTGCACCGGGTGGTACACGCCGTTCACCGTGGGCTCGTCGTGCGCGCGAACGATGGGCACGGCCGAGGGCGGCTCGTCGACGACCTGCGGCTCGGTCACGACCTGCGTGTGGTGACAGCCCGCGAGGGCCAGCGCGCCGACGAACGCCAGCGCGAATCGTGCGCACCTACCGGCCTTCATGCCCTTCGATGCGAAGCCCGCGGAGCTCGTCGAGCAGCTTGTGGTGCGTGAGGTCCAGGTTCAGCGGCGTGATGCTCACCAGGCCCTGGTCGTACGTGGCGTTGCAGTCCGAGCCGGGGATGTTCTCGTGGCCCTGCTCGTCGCCGCCGATCCAGTAGTACTTGCGCCCGCGCGGATCGACGCGCTCATCCACGACCTGGCCATAGCTGCGCTTGCCGAGCTTGGTGACCGCGAAGCCCTTCACGGGACCGTCGGGGACGTTCACGTTGAGCAGCGAGGCGGGCGCGAGGGGCCGCGCGACCACGGACTCCACGAGCTTCCGTGCGAACGCGGCCGCGTGCGTGAAATCCCAGGTGCGCGTGCGCGACGCGAGCGAGAACGCGATCGACGGCACCTTGAAGAGCGCGCCCTCCGTCGCCGCAGCGACGGTGCCCGAGTAGGTCACGTCATCGGCCAGATTGGCGCCCTTGTTGATGCCCGAGACGACGAGGTCCGGCCGCGCGCCCTTCATGAAGTGGTTCATCGCCACGTAGATGCAGTCGGTGGGCGTGCCGTCGACGGCCCAGCGACGCTCCCCAACGGAATGAACCCGCAGCGGCCGGTGCAGCGAGATGGCATGCGACGCCGCGCTCTGCTCGCGGTCCGGCGCCACCATCCACACCTCCGCGATCGGCTCGAGCGCTGCGGCGAGCGCGCGGATGCCAGGAGAGTCATGGCCGTCGTCGTTGGAGACCAGCACGCGCATCAGCGCCCAGCATCCTCCAACTCACGCTCGCCCGCCACGAAAGCGCCGCGGGCCTGCACGCGCTTGACGATCTGCCGGACGACGACAATGACGATCGCCAGCGCCACGACCACGCCCAGCACCCGCGACGGATGGGCCACGAGCGCGGGCAGGAACGCCTGTCCAGCGAGGACCACGGCGGGCACCCAGAGGGCGGCCGCGATGGCGTCGGCGAAGAAGAAGCGCTTCACCGGGACGCCCAGCGCGCCCGAGCAGGCGAACGTGGCCGCGCGCGCCCCGGGCACGAAGCGCGCGCCGAAGATGGCCAGCGGCCCCCACTTCGCCAGCCGCTGCTCGACCGACGCGCGGCGTTCGGGCGAGAACACGCGCGCGAGCCGCTTGGAGTCCATGGCCTTCTTGCCGAGCTTGCGGCCGATGGTGAAGAGCGAGAGGTCGCCCACCAGCAAGCCCACGTAGCACACGGCGATCGCCGGCCCGGCGTGGGCCAATCCGCGCGCCACCAGGCCACCCGTGCCGAGGAGGATCAGGTCCTCCGACAGCGGGGCGCCCATCCCGCTCGCCACGAGCAGGACGAACATCGCCGGGTACGAGTACTGCGCCAGGAGCGCCAGCGCGGTGGCCATGGCCTTAGGTTGCTGCACCCGGCGGTCGAACGCCAGCAGCGCGGCCGGTGCACAGGCGTGCAGGCAGGGGCCCGACGCGTGTGGCGCTGTGGCCTGTGCGCTACGGTCCGCCGTCCACATGACGCACCGCTGCGGAAAGTATTGGCTGGGCGAAAGACTCGCGGTGGGCGGGATGGCCGAGGTCTACCTGGCCACCGCCCGCGGCGAGTTCGGCTTCGCGCGGCGGGTCGTGGTGAAGCGGCTCTTGCCGCACCTGGCCGAGCGCCCGGACGTCGTCCAGCTCTTCCTCGACGAGGCACGGCTGCTCGCGCGGCTGCATCATCCGCGCGTCGTCCAGGTGCTCGACCTCGGCAGCGCCGACGGCCAGAGCTACCAGGCGCTCGAGTACCTGGACGGTCTCGACGTCGCGGCGCTCCGTGCCTCCGGTCCGCTCGCGCCGGAGCTGGCGCTGCGCATCGCCGCGGCCGTCGCGGAAGGGCTCGCGTACGTGCACGGCGCGAAGGGCGATGATGGCGAGAGCCTGGGCATCGTCCATGGCGACGTGGCGCCGGGCAACGTGGTCGTCACGCGCGCGGGCGAGGTGAAGCTGCTCGACTTCGGCGTGGCGCGCTGGAACAAGCGGCCCGACGGCCCGCGCGGGGGCACGCCGGGGTTCCTGGCGCCAGAGGTCGAGGCCGGCGCGGTCCCCGATGTCCGAAGCGATCTGTTCGGGCTGGGCAAGCTCCTCGAGCACCTCTGTGTGCCATCGCAGCTCCCTGCCCTCGCGCGCTCGCTGCTGGGTGCGCTGACTGCGGACGATCCCAGCGCCCGGCCGCGCTCGGCCGACGAGGCGATGCACATCCTGAACGCCTGTCTCCGGGGGCTGCCGTCGCGGTCGCTGGCGAACCTGGTGCGTCCGCGGATGCCCGAGCGGCGTCGGTTTCCGCAGCCGCAGCTCGGCCCGGCGACGCTGGTGCTCACGGCGCCGGTGCGCGCGCTGGGCTCGGCCGTGGCGCTCTCGGCGACGCTCGGTCAGCAGGTGGTCCACGCGCCGGCGCAGCTGGCGGAGTACGCGCGCCGCGGTATCTGGCAGAAGATCGCGCTCGCGGCGGTGCTCAGCGGCTTCATGCTGGGGCTGGCCGGGTTCGCATCGGGGCTCTGGGTGGGGTTCCGGGCGCCGGCGGCGATTCAGACGGCCGCGGGGCTGCTCGCCGGCGGCCACGCGCGCGAGATGCCAGCCGTGCCCGTGTCGCGCGCGAGCGATTCGCCGGCACGGTCGACGCGCAGGACCTCGGTGCCCTTGAGGAAGGTGCGCCGCGAGGTGCCGCCGTAGGCACTTCCCGACCGCGTGTGGGCGCACGTGATTTGACGGGAAAGCTCCAAATCCGGCAGCGTGCAGAGGATGCGGATTGCTCTCATCGTCGTCGCGGTCTTGCTTGCGCCGTCGGTGGCGCGAGCGAGCTGTTCCGATCCCGCGTTCTGCATCTGCCAGGGCGCCGGTGCGACGGTGCTGGAGGCAAAGCGCCAGAGTGGCAGCAGCTATGCTGTGACTTCCGTATTCGGAGCCACGCCGTCTGGTGGCGCGCCGACAGCGATCACGTCGAACGCCGCCTCGGACGACATCCTCGTGGGGTTCACGAGCGCGAACGCGCAGGTGATCTTCGACTTTGATGCGGATGGGAAGAGCAACTGCCCGCCGCACATCACGCGTGAGCAGACGAAGGACGCGCTCCTCGAAGGCGTCGGCTGTGGCGACGAGCTCCAGCGCGAAGGGTTGGATCGCGAGTGTCACGACACCGGCGTTCAGTTCTGCGGCACCGGCTCGGCGCCTTCTCTCGGCGCCCTCGCGCTGGTGCTGTTGGCTCTGCGGCGTGGCCGCTAGGAGCCTGTCCGGGTAACAGCCAGCAAGCGATCGACGCCCGCACGTT
>JAFEBB010000036.1 GCA_018266075.1 Deltaproteobacteria bacterium
GCAGCAGCTCCGGCTCCTCAGGCGCCAGCAACTCCGGCAGCAGCTCCGGCTCCTCGGGCACCACGGCCACGGGCAGCGGCTCGAGCGGATCCATCGGCGGCTCGGTGGGCGGCTCGAGCGCTGGCGCTTCGGCGGGCGGCGGCAGCGGCACCTCCGGCACGAGCGTGACCAACCCGGGCACGCTCGCTGGCGGCGGCTGCAGCTGCGGCACCGGCCCGGCGCCGGCGGACACGGCGCTCTTCGGCCTCGCGCTCGCGGCGCTGGCAGCGCGGCGCCGCCGTCGTTAGGCGCGACGGCTCGCGGCAACGCCGGATCGCGCTCGCTTGACCGGGCGCAATCCGGCGTTACCCATTGGGCCATGTCCCTCGAGCTCGATCCCATCGCGTACGAAGGCGACTCCTCAACCGACGAAGCCGCCGCTCCCCTGCCCTCCGAGGCCGAGGCCCTCGACGCCTACTCGCGCACCGTCTCGCACGTGGCGCGCACCGTCTCTCCCTCGGTGGTGCGCATCGGCGTGCACGGCAAGCGCGGCCGCCACGACGACGCGCCCACCGGCGCCGGCTCGGGCTCCATCCTCACGCCCGACGGCTACGTGCTCACCAACAGCCACGTGGTGCACCGCGCCGGGCGCCTGGAGGTCACGCTCTCCGACGGCGCCACCGCCGCCGCCCAGCTCATCGGCGAAGATCCGGACACGGACCTCGCGGTGATTCGCATCGACGCGCCGGGCCTGCAGCCCTTGCCCTTCGGCGACTCGAGCAGCCTCCAGGTGGGCCAGCTGGTCGTCGCCATCGGCAATCCGTACGGCTTCGGCGGCACGGTCACCGCGGGCGTGGTGAGCGCGCTCGGCCGATCGCTCCGCAGCACGACCGGTCGCCTCATCGACGACGTCATCCAGACCGACGCCGCGCTCAACCCGGGCAACTCCGGCGGACCTCTGGTTGACGGCCGGGGAAGGCTCGTGGGCGTGAACACCGCGATCATCGCCATGGCCCAGGGGATCTGCTTCGCCATCGGCGAGCGCACCGCGAGCTTCATCGTGGGCCGCCTCCTCCGCGACGGCCGCGTGCGCCGCAGCTACATCGGCATCGGCGGGCAGAACGTGCCGCTCTTGCGCAGGGTGGTGCGCCACCACGGGCTCGCGCAGGAGACCGGCGTGCTGGTGACGACCATCGAACCCGGTGGTCCGGCGTCGAGCGCGGGCCTGCGCGAGGGCGACATGGTGGTGGCGTTCGGCGAGCACCTCATCAAGGGCCTCGACGAGCTGCAGCGCGCGCTCTCCGAGGAGCGCGTGGGCGCCGCGACGCCGCTGACCGTGCTGCGCGGGACGGAGAAGCTGCAGCTCTCCATCGTCCCCGGCGAGCGCCGGCCGAGCTGACGCGCGACGAGCGTGTTACAGATTGGTTATGTGCACCCTGGCCGTCGCCTTCGCGCCGAACGCGGAGCTGCCTCTGCTCGCAGCCGCGAACCGCGACGAAGCGCTCGACCGTCCGGCCACCGGGCCCGCGCTGCGCGAGGGGCCCATCCGCTTCATCGCCCCGCGCGACGAGAAGGCCGGCGGCACCTGGCTCGGCCTGAACGCGCGCGGGCTCTTCGTGGGCATCACCAACCGCTTCGGCCAGCGGCCGGATCCCGCTCGGCTCTCGCGCGGCGCGCTGGTGTGGGAGTCGCTCGGCCAGCCCTCGGCCGAGGCGTTGCATCGCGCGCTCTCCACGCTCGACGGCCGCCGCTACAACCCCTTCCACCTTCTCTACGCGGATCGCTCGGGCGCGTTCGCCACCTGGAGCGACGGCGACGCACGCCGACAGATCCAGCTCGCGCCCGGGCTGCACGTGGTCACCGAGCGCAGCTTCGACGCGGTGCCTGTGGTGGAGCGCGAGTCCCTCCTCCGCGACGCCTGGGCCAAGGCCAACGTGCACGCCCCGACCGAGCTCGAGCGGCTCCACGACGTGATGACCCTCCACGATCCGGAGACGCGCATCGGCGGGACCTGCGTGCACGCCGAGGAGCTGAACTACGGCACCCGGAGCTCGCTGCTGCTGGCGCTCGCGCGCGAGCCCGGTCAGAGCCGCTTCATGTGGGCCGAAGGCCGGCCGTGCGAGCACCCGCACGTCGATCAGCCCGAGCTCTTGCGCGAACTCGGCATCTAGCCCGCGACGCCGTCGCTCACGAGCGCCAGCGGCTTCATCTCCAGCTCTTCGATCTCCGGCAGCCCCTGGTCGGCGATGCCCTGCAGGTCTCCGTAGAGGCCGGCGGTGTTCTTGAGCATGCGCTCGAGCTGCTTCTCGCGCTTGGCCCAGTGCTTCTCGAACAGCCGCCGCTCGGCGTCGAGGTCGGCGCGCATGGTGATAAACGCCTCGGCGATGCCCTGCACCCGCTGCCGGAACTGCGGACCACAGAGGTAGTCGTAGACCAGCTCCATCTTGGTCTGCTGCCCCTCGCTCGCCTGGCGCGCGCGCGCGAGCTCGATGAGCTGCTGCCGCAGCGCCGACGCCAGCGGCATGGCCGACGCCCAATCCGTCACCCAGATGCCGTCGATCATGCCGAAGCGCTCGATGGACTTGGGCAGCGTGGCCGTCACCAGGATGGCCAGCTCGGCCTTGGCCGCGCGCTGGTCGTCGCGGAGCTTGGCCAGCCAGCCGTCGCTCCAGGCCTTGGTGCGCTTCGACTCCCAGAGCAGCCCGCCCACGATGCCCCGCCCCGGCCCCACCACGCGCTGCAGGCAGTCGCCGCCGTGCTGGCCCTTGGGAACCGGCTCCACCACATCCAGCGCGAACGTGGTGCGCAGCGTGGACTCGAGGTTGAGCTCCTGCACCTCGCCCTGGAGCTGCTGGCTGCCCTGCTCGGCCTTGCGCTGCAGCTCGGCGATCTGCGTCTTCATGTCGGCGATCATCTTCTCGCGCTCGACGTCCTTCAGCCGGTGGCGCTCGGCCTCGTCCTTCTGCGCGGCCTCGCGGATCTTGGCGCGCTCCTCGTTCAGCTCGCGCTGCTTCTGCAGCTCCAGGTCGCGCTTGGCGTCCTCGAGCTCGGTGGCCTTGCGCAGGAGCTCCAGCTCCTTGGCGTTGGCGCGCTTCACCTTCTCGCGCTCGCTCTCGAGCTCCTTCTCCAGCGAGTCGAGCGTCTCCGCGCTCTCGCGCAGCGCGTCCTGCTGGGCCTTGGCGATGAGCTTCTTCTTCTCGTCCGCGAGCTTTTTGGCGAGCTCCGCCTGCAGCTCCTCCTCGCGGTGCTCGAGCTTGTGGCGCAGCGCCTTGGCCTCGGCCTCGAAGCGCGCGCGCTCGGCCGCGACGAGCGGCTCGGCCAGCGTCTTGCTGAGCGGGATCTCGCTCTGGCACTTGGGGCAGGTGACGGTGGGCTCGCTCATGGTGCCGGAAAAGCTAGCACGCGGGTCTGACAGCACTTTTCGAGCGCAAAGTCCCCAGATCCCGCTGGAAATGGGCGATGCTTCGCGGCCCATGGGGCCCGTCGAAATCGTCATTGCGCTGATCGTCGCCGCGGCGCTGATCCGGTTCGTCTCCTCGCTCGCGCGCGGGCCGAAGCAGCTGCCGGCGCCGGTGCGAGATGCGGAAGACGTCGAGGACGGCGTCGATGACGATCAGCCGGACGACGAGCCCGAAGACGACGGCGACGACGACGAGGCCGAGGACGAAGAAGTCGAAGACGTCCCGTCCGCGCCCGAGCCGCCGTCCGAGGTCATCCGCGCGCCCGAAATCGAAGTCGACGGCGTCCTCCCGCCGCTGGCCGCGCTGAACGCGCTCGAGCCGTCGCCCCCGCTTTCGCCTCTCCCGGTGCAGTCGCCGTTGGCGCCGCTGCCGCCGGTTGCCGTCCAAACCCAGCGCCGCGGAGGAAAACCGAAATGGGAATGATGACCGTCATCTCCACGCTCGACGAGCGTGGCCATGAAGTGATGGGCCCGGACACGATGATCTACCACTTCCCGTCGGCGACCATCGTCAGCGGGTCGCTGCTCACGGTGGAGAGCAACCACTTCTGCGTGCTCAAGTCGCGCGGCGCCATCCTGAACGTCTACGAGACCGGCCAGTACCCCATCACCACCGGCGACAAGCCCCTCGTCGGCTCGTTCGTGCAGGGCTTCTTCGGCGGCCAGAGCCCCTGGCAGTACGAGGCCCTCTACGTGAACCGCGCCAAGCTGGTGGTGCGCGCGGCCGGGCTCGCGCTGTCGAAGGAGATGGCGGAGATGCGCTACGACGTCGACTACTACGTCCACGTCTCCACCCGCGACGGCGCGCTCAAGCTGGTGCAGCACATGCCCTACGCCGGGCACAAGCTGACCACCGAGCAGCTCAACAACTACGCGGGCCCGGTGGTGGAACAGGCCATCAACCAAATTGTTCAGGTGACGCCGCTGGAGCAGGTGAACGAGAAGATCCACGAGCTCACCCAGCTGGTGCGCGAGCACCTCGCCGAGTTCCTCGACGGCTACGGCATCACCCTGGACACGGTGAAGGTCCTGGTCCGCCCCAGCGACGAGCGCATGCGCGGGCTGATCGCGCTCAAGGCCTTTGGGCTCAGCGAGCTGGACGCCGTCCGCTACTACTCGGCGCTGGTGATGGCCGAGCGCGGGGTGGTCACCGCGCCCAACATGGCCATCGGCGCGCCGTTCAACGTGGGCGGCAACGCGCAGACCACGATTCCGTCGATCGAGCTCACGGCGGCCACGGCGACGCGCAACGGCTAGCTTCACTTCTTGGTTAACGAGCGGGTCGAGGCGGAGACCTCGACCCGCTTTCTACTTCTGCTTGGGCACCGCCGGCGTGGCCTCGGGCGGCGCGGGCGTGCCCGCGGGCGCCTCGGGCTGCACGATCACGAACTCCACGCGGCGGTTGTTGGCGCGGCCCTTGGCGGTCTTGTTGGTGTCGATGGGCCGATCCGGACCGAAGCCCTGGGACTCGAGCCGATTCGCCTCCACGCCATGCTTCACCAGGTAGTCGCGCACGCTGTTGGCGCGGTCCTGGCTGAGCTTGCGGTTGTGCTCCGCCTTGCCCACGTTGTCCGTGTGGCCCTCGATGCGGACCTTGGTGATCGCCGGGTGGCTCTTGATCACGGAGGCGATCTGGTCGAGCAGCTTGAAGCTCTTCTTCTGGATCGTGGACTTGTCGGTGTCGAAGTAGATCTTGTCTTTGATCTCGAGCTTCTCGCGCGTAATCACCACCAGCTGCTTCTGCTTCACCGGGCAGCCGCCGTTCTCCTTCGGGCCGGGCTCCTTGGGGCAGTTGTCGAAGCGGTCGGGCACGCCGTCCTTGTCGGTGTCGACGTCGGGGCAGCCCTTGAGCTCGGGGATGCCGGGCTGGTCGGGGCAGGCGTCCTGGTCGTCGCGGATGCCGTCGCCGTCGCGGTCACCCGGGCAGCCGTTGGTCTTGGGATCGTTGGTCTTGATGCCCGGGATGTCGGGGCACGCGTCTTCCGTGTCCGGGATGCCGTCGCCGTCGATGTCGCGCGGGCAGCCGTTCTTCTTGGGGTCGTTGCTGGGCACGCCGGCCACGTCCGGGCAGGCGTCCTTCTCGTCCGGGATGCCGTCCTTGTCGCGGTCGGGCGGCGGCGGCGGGCAGCCGTTGGTGGCCAGGTTCGCCGTCTTCGGGCCGGGCTGGTCGGGGCAGGCGTCGACCACGTCGGGGATGCCGTCCTTGTCGCGGTCGGGGCAGCCGTTGGTGGCGGGGTTGTCGGTCTTGATGCCCGCCTGGTCCGGACACGCGTCCTGCTCATCCGGCACGCCGTCGGCGTCCCGATCCTTCACCGGCTCCTTGAACTGCGGCGCGTAGTCGAACGAGAGCAGCCCGCGGAACTCGGGCGTGCCCACGCCACGGGTGAGGCCCGGGCCGAAGCCGGCGCCGAGCTTGTAGTCGCCGAGCTGGTAGTGCGCGCCCACGATGACCTCCACGGGCGTGGTCACCTTCTGGAAGAAGTTGGAGGTGACGGTGTTGCCGTAGACCTCGGGCCCGATGATGAGCTCGGGCATGGGCCGGTAGCCGAGGGCCGCGCCGAAGTTCAGCGTGGAGCCCACCTGCGAGCCGGCGATGGGCTGGTTGAGCGCGCGGTAGGTGAAGCCCACCTCGGCGGAGTACTCCACGAGGCCCATGGCCTGGCCGGACACGATGGCGTGCGGCTGCAGGCGCACCTTGCCGTCGCCGGCCCACTGCGCGGTGCTGCCGATGGGAATGTAGACGTCGGCGCCGAGCGCGAGGGTGACGGGATCGCCGTAGACGCCGAGCAGGCGCACGTCGGCGCCAATGCGCGGATCGCCGAGCGCGGCACTGGAGGCGGCCTGCAAGGCCACGTCGTTCACGGTGGTGGCGTCGCCGCTCTGGGCGATGGCCACGGGGATGCTGAGGTTGAAGCGCAGCCGGTCCATCATCACCAGCGACGCGCCGGCGTGGGCGAAGAGCTGCATCTTCACCACGTCGGCCTTCTCGTTGCCGGAGAGGTCGTAGACGACGAGCGGCTTGTAGCCGAGCTCGGCGGTGAGGCCGACGGCGAGGCGCATGTCGCCGCGGAAGTCGAGGCTGTCGGCCTGGAAGAAGTCGGAGCCGCGGGGTGCGGGATCGAACTGGTCGAGCGCGAAGCCCTGGGAGGTGGTCTGGGCGCGGGCCTGCGCCGCGACGCACGACACCGCGAGCGCCAAGGCAATGCGCGACAGCTTGCCGATCATGGAAGATCCTCCGCCAGCATCCGGACGAGGGTACAGCATGGGACAACTCGGCCTGCGTCGAAAGTTTTTTAGAGGGGTGCGCGGGATCTCGGGGTGCCAGGCTTCCCCGGAAACGCTCAGGAGCTCCGTACCTGGGGAACGGTAAAGGTGATCGGTGTGCGGTGATCGGGCCCGATCACCGCACACCGATCACCGTCACCGGTCCCCAAGCAAGCGCGCGTCCGGGTGCAGCGGGAAACCCCGCCCCCAAATCCCCCTCCCTCGGCCACCGCGCTCATGCCATCCTCATCCCCGCACCAAACGGAGCGCAGCGATGAGCAAGCCGTTCGTGGGGATCATTGGTGGCAGTGGCCTGGGCCAGGCGCTCGGCGCCCTCGGCTCGGGCGAGACCCACGACGTCGACACGCCCTTTGGCAAGCCCTCGCAGCCCATCGTCGTCACCGAGGTGGAGGGCGTGCGCATCGCGCTCCTCGCGCGCCACGGCCAGGGCCATCGCCACAGCCCCACGTTCGTGCCCTACCGCGCCAATATCTTCGCGATGAAGAAGCTCGGCGTGACCCACGTGCTCGCCAGCGCCGCGTCGGGCTCGCTGAAAGAGGAGATCGCCCCGCGCGATCTCGTCGTGGTGGATCAGGCCATCGACAAGACCTTCCGCCGGCCGAACACCTTCTTCGACGAGCTCGCCGTCCACACCGAGCTCGCCTCGCCATTCTGCCCCACGCTGCGCGGGCTGATGCTCGCCGCCGCCCCGAAGGTGAAGGCAAAGGTTCACACCCAGGGCACGTACGTGTGCATGGAGGGTCCGGGCTTCTCCACGCGCGCAGAGAGCGAGCTGCACCGCAGCTGGGGCGCGGAGCTCATCGGCATGACGCTCCTGCCGGAGGCCAAGCTCGCCCGCGAGGCCGAGCTCTGCTACGCGGCCGTGGGCCTGGCCACCGACTACGACTGCTGGCGCCCGCCGGAGCACGAGGTCGACAAGCTCAAGCTGCTCGAGGAGATCATCGGCAACTTGAAGTCCGCGACCGCGAACGCGCTCGAGCTCCTGCGCGCCACGCTGCCCGCTGTCGGCCAGCTGCAGCCTGGCACGTGCGCCTGCGCGAGCGCCCTCGCCCAGGCGATCTGGACGGACAAGAACGCCATTTCACCCGAAGTGAAGTCCAAGCTCGCGCCCATCATCGGCAAGTACGTGGGCTAGCGCACCAGCAGGTACACGCCCATCGAGAGCCCGATGATCGTCACCAGGGTGCGCACGCGCTGCTGGCCGAGCCGCTGCGCCAGGCCTGCGCCGCCGTAGCCGCCCGCAATTCCGCCCGCGGCCATGAGCAACGCCAGCGGCCAGCGGACCTTGTCCTGCACCACGAAGATCACCGAGGCCACGCCGTTGATGGCGATGGCGGCGAGGTTCTTGAGCCCGTTCATGCGGTGGATGTCGCGCAGGCCGAGAAAGCCCAGCGCCGCGAGCATCAGGATGCCCATGCCCGCGCCGAAGAACCCGCCGTAGATCGCCACCAGGAACTGCCAGCCCGCGAGCGCCAGCAGCTCTCGCGGGCCACGCGTCGGCTCCACGTCGTCGGCACGTTGTGAGCGCTTGCGCAGCCAGCCTTGCGCCATGAACAGGCCCGTCGCGCCGAAGACCAGATACGGCACGATCCGCCCGAAGGTGACGTCCCCCGCGCGGATGAGCAGGAACGCGCCCAGGGCACCCCCGAGCAGGCTCGGGACGGCCAGCGCGATCGCCAACCGCGTCGAGCCGCTGAGGTGCTTGCGATAGCCGCCGAGTGAGCCCAGCGAGCTCGGCACCATGGACACGGTGCTCGTCGCGTTGGCCATCACCGGCGAGAGCCCCGCGGCCAGCAGCGCGGGAAAGGTGACGAGCGTGCCACCGCCGGCGACCGAATTGATCGCCCCCGCTGAAAACGCGGCCAGAAAAAGGACGGCCTCGCGGAACAAATCGCTCATGGCTGCGTTTGTGGACTGCGGTCCACACGCCTTGTAGCACCACGAAAATCTTTTGGAAGCTCGTCGCAGTTGCAATTTGATTTGAGCTCAAACTATTTATTCGAGTTCCCGAAGCGAGGAGGTCGCCATGAAGTCGGGCTCCGTGATGTTTGCTGCTGGGCTCTTCGGCCCGCTGGCCCTGGGCGCTGCCGGTTGCGCGCACGCGCCGCCGCCCGCGCCCGTCGAGGAAACGCACACCCAGACCGTCGCCGCCAAGCCGCCCCCGCCGCCCGCGCCGGCCCCCGCGCCCGCGGAGCAGGATCCCGACGTGGCCGCCATGCTCCGCGGCGACGTGCTGCACTTCGGCTTCGACCAGGCCGAGCTCACCGACGAGAGCCGCCAGCGCCTGCAGCACGTGGCCGAGGTGATGAAGTCGCACGGCGCGGTGGCGCTCACCATCTCCGGCAACACCGACGAGCGCGGGACCGAGGAGTACAACCTCGCCCTCGGCCAGCGCCGCGCCGAGGTGGCGCGCAAGTACCTCGTGGCCCTGGGCATCGAGGGCGCGCGCGTGAAGACCGTGAGCTACGGCAAGGAGAAGCCCGCCGAGTCCGGCCATGACGAGTCGGCCTACCAGGCGAACCGCCGCGACGAGGTGCAGGTCAATCACGAGTAGTGGAGCGGAGTTCTGCATCCCCACCCGGGGGCCCGCGCAGTTCTCTCTGAGACCTGCGCGGGTTTGCGTATTCTCCGCGCATGGCCCAACCCACGCGCACCGCACCTGCATCGCCCGAGCGGCTCCCGCTCAACCCGCGGCTGGAGTTCATGCGCCTGCTCTGGGCGGTGGACCACGCGCTGCAGTCGGCGTCGAAGCGGCTCGAGTCGCGGGCGGGCGTGACCGGGCCGCAGCGGCTGGTGCTGCGCATCGTGGGCTGCTTTCCGCAGATCTCCGCGGGCGAGCTGGCCGAGGTGCTGGTCACGCACCCGAGCACGCTCTCGGGTGTGCTCAAGCGCCTCGAGGCCCGGGGGTACCTGGAGCGCAAGGCTGATCCCAGCGACGCCCGCCGCGCCCAGCTCCGGCTGACGCGGAAGGGCCGGTCCATCGACGCGCTCCGCGCCGGGACGGTGGAGTCTTCGATCCAGCGGCTCCTGTCGCGCACCACCGAGGCCGACCTGGCCGCCGCCGGGCGCGTGCTGCAGGCGCTCGCCGCCGAGCTCGGGCCGCGCCGCTAGATCGCTCTCGGTCGCCTTCCGAACGAACCCCCAGCGGGCAGCCCTGCCGAGCGCATTCGTCAATGATTTGGTTAATGCCGTTTACATCGGGCGCGGTTGTGCGCCTGGATTGACCACGAAACTGACTGTTCTTCGCGCAGTCTGGAAACCGTCCGTCTCCGACCCGGACACCCACCCCGACGTTCACCGGTTCCTGTCCGAGTCTTGGTGACTCTTATTTGGACATGCTCCGCTGCTGTAAAGCGAAGAGGCACGCACGATCGGCCGCCCAAGCGTCGGAATCTGCATGAGTACTAAGGAGGCGCGCGCCGGCTGAGCGCCGAAAACGCGCGATCGGGAGGCTGGTACGGCAATCGCACAAGGGGCCCGCGCCTTCCCGGAGCCCTCATGTCCCGCACGTTCCTCCGCAGCAGCCTCATCGCTCTCGTAGGCCTGGCCCTCACCGCATGCGGCGAAGGGCGCGTCTCCAATCCGGTCGATGACGCCGTCGACAACCGGCCCCAGGAGATTCAGTCGATCCCCATCTTCCCGCACATCTCGCGCTGCCCGGCCACGGGCGTGCCCGGCCAGATGCACTGCATGGCCACCATTCGCACCGACGCTTCCGGCAACATCACGCCCAACGCCACGCCCCAAGGCTTCGGTCCGTCCGACCTGCAGGCGGCCTACAACATCCCCGCCAACGCCGGCTCGGGCATGACCATCGCGATCGTCGACGCCCAGGACGATCCGACCGCCGAGCAGGACCTTGCGACCTACCGCTCGCAGTTCGGTTTGCCCGCGTGCACCACCGCGAACGGTTGCTTCAAGAAGGTGAACGAGAACGGCGCCGCCAGCCCGCTGCCCTCGGCCGACCAGGGCTGGGCCGGTGAGATCGCGCTGGACCTGGACATGGTCAGCGCCGCCTGCCCGAACTGCAAGATCCTCCTCGTGGAGGCCAACCAGGCCAGCGACGCCGACCTGGGCAAGGCCGTCAACACCGCGGTGAGCATGGGCGCGGTGGCGGTGAGCAACAGCTACGGCGGCTCGGAGTCGTCGGGCGACACCTCGTCGAACAGCTACTACAACCACCCCGGGGTGATCATCACCGCCAGCGCCGGCGACAACGGCTACGGCGTGGAGTACCCCGCGGCCTCGCCCTACGTGACCGCGGTGGGCGGCACCACCCTGGCCCGCTCCACCAGCAACAGCCGCGGCTGGGTGGAGAGCGCCTGGGGCTCCTCCAGCAACTCCAACGGCGGCACCGGCTCGGGCTGCAGCAGCTACGAGTCGAAGCCCTCCTGGCAGACGGCGAGCACCAGCTGCAGCAAGCGCGCGGTGGCCGACATCTCGGCCGTGGCCGACCCGAACTCGGGCGTGGCCGTGTACGACGGCTACGGCTCGGGCGGCTGGCAGGTCTACGGCGGCACCAGCGCGGCCAGCCCGCTCGTCGCCGCGATCCTCGCGCTCTCCGGCCACCAGTCGGACTCGCTGGGCTTCGCCTACTCGCACACCTCGGACTTCAACGACGTCACCAGCGGCCTCAACGGCAACTGCGGCACCCTGCTCTGCAAGAGCGGCTCGGGCTGGGATGGCCCCACCGGCATCGGCACCCCGAACGCCACCGCGATGCTGAACGGCGGCTCCTCGAGCTCGTCGTCGTCGAGCAGCAGCAGCTCGACGGGCAGCACGACCGGCAGCACCAGCTCGGGCTCCACCACGGGCTCCGGCTCGACCACGGGCTCGGGCTCGACCAGCGGCTCGACCACCACGTCCGGCTCGACCTCTGGCACCAGCGGCTCGAACGCGCTGCAGAACGGCGTGGCGGTGACCGGCCTCTCCGGCGCCAAGAGCAGCAAGACCTACTTCACGGTCACGGTGCCCTCCGGCGCGACCAACCTCAACATCGCCATCTCCGGCGGCACCGGCGACGCGGACCTTTACGTGCGCTTCGGCTCGAACCCCACCACGTCGACCTATGACTGCCGCCCGTACATCAACGGCAACGGCGAGAACTGCAGCTTCGCCACCACCCAGGCCGGCACCTACGACGTGATGATCAACGGCTACGCCGCCTACACCGGCCTCTCCATCGAGGCCACCTGGACGGCGGGCTCGGGCTCGACCACGGGCGGCGGCTCCACCAGCGGCGGCTCGACCGGCGGCTCCTCGACGGGCGGCAGCACCGGGGGCGGCAACGCGCTCCAGGACGGCGTTCCCGTGACCGGCCTCTCCGGCGCCAAGAGCAGCAAGACCTACTACACCGTGACCATCCCCTCGGGCGTGAGCAGCCTGAACGTGGCCATCAGCGGGGGCACGGGCGATGCCGACCTGTACGTCCGCGCGGGGGCCAACCCGACGACGTCCACGTACGACTGCCGCCCCTACATCAACGGCAACGGAGAGAACTGCACCTTCAACTCCCCGGCGGCGGGCACGTACTACATCATGATCAACGGGTACGCGGCCTACACCGGCCTCTCGCTCGAAGCCGACTACTGATTCAACGCTGCACCCTCCCTGCGCCCCGCCAGCTCGTCTGGCGGGGCGTTTTTATTTTGTGCTCAAACCAATTACCGACTTCCCTCGAGGCGGTACGCAATTTGCTCATGAATTACCCATTCACGGAGGTCGGCCATGCAGAGGCTGCTCGCGGTGGTGGTGCTCGGTGGGCTCATGGGCTGCGGTGTGGGAGCGGTCGACGGCCTGGACGGCACCGGTGAAGCCTCCGAGGACGTGGCGAGCAGCTGCAGCGACTACGCCTCGCCCGACCAGAGCGGCTCCTGTCACTGCCCCAGCGGCGGCCCCTGCACGGCCAACGGCTGCGACTCGGGCAAGTGGTGCCACCTCACCACCAACCGCTGCGTGAACGCGCCCTCGGGCTGCAGCGCGGGCGGGAGCAGCGGCAGCACGGGGAGCACCGGCAGCAGCGGCGGGACGTCGGGCGGCGGCTCGGCGGGCTCCGTCGGTCCCTCGGGGGGCACGGTGAGCCTGCTGCACTTCGGCCTCACCGGCGACACCCGGCCGCCGAGCTGCAACGACACGTCGGGATATCCGAGCGCGATCATCAACGGCATCGCCGACCAGTTCAAAGCGCAGAAGGCGCAGTTCGCGCTCGACCTGGGCGATCACATGTTCGTGTGCGACTACACCCTCGCCACGGCCCAGGCGCAGATGCAGCTCTACCAGGCCGCGCAGGCGCGCTACCCGGGCACCTGGTACATGACCATGGGCAACCACGAGTGCTCGCACTCGCCCTGCCTGAAGGGCTCGCAGAACGCGAACTACGTGGCCTTCATGGACGCGCTCGCGCCCATCGCCTCGCTGCCCTACTACAGCTTCGACGTGAAGACGGAGAAGGGCCTGGCCACGTTCGTCATCGTCGCGGACAACGCCTGGGACAGCACCCAGGCGAGCTGGCTGGAGTCGACGCTGTCGACGGCGGACACCAAGGCCACCTACACCATCGTCGCCCGCCACCACCCCCAGGACGACACCTCGGTGCCCACCAACGCCGACAGCCTGCAGATCATCCGCAAGCACAAGCTCTCGCTGCTGCTCACCGGGCACAGCCACCAGTACGAGCACCAGTCGGCCGACGGCGCCCGCGACCTGGTGCTCGGCACCGGCGGCGCGCCCCTGGTGGCCAGCGGCTCCGGCGCGTTCAACGGCTACGCGCTCGTGGACCAGCTCTCGAGCGGCGAGCTCCAGGTCAGCGTGTACGACGTGGGCGGCACCCTCCACGACCGTTGGAGCGTCTCGCCCAACCCATAGAATTTAATTTGATACTACGAGCCGCAGGTCGGGAAAGGCGCGCCCGGCAGCGCCACCCGGCCACTGGGCGTGAGGCCACCGCCGATGGGCGCGGGGGGCACGCAGGTGGTGGGATCCGGCGGCTGGTGACAGCCGTTGCAGCCGACGCCCTTCCCGGGCACGCCGGAGCCGTAGATCATCGCGGGCGTGGGCTGGGTGAGCATCCCGGCGTCCGCGCCCTGGTACTCGATGCTGACCGTGAGCGGCGGCGTCAGCGGCTCGGCGGTGTAGAAGTTGCCCGCCTCGTTGGTCACCAGGGTGATGCCGGCGTCGAGGGCGTCGACGATCATCACGTGCACGCCCGAGACGCCCGCGCCCGCAGGGCTGTCATACGCGGGGTAGATGGTGCCCGCCGCCGTCCACGGCAACGCCCGCGCCGTGCAGGTGTCGTCGGTGGTGCAGTGGCACTGCATGCAGTCCTGCCCGGGGTTCATGGTGGGCTTGTTGGTGGGGTCGCAGCCCAAAAGGCCCAGCACCAACGCCGTCGCGGAGAAGATCCGAAGCATGGCTCAGAAGAGGAACGCGCTCGCGCCGGCGCTCATGAAGACCAGCGTGGAGAAGCCGATGATCTGGTGCGCCTGGGCGATCGACTTCTGGTTGGTGTAGCCCTCGCGGCTGGCGGTGTACACGCCCAGGCCCAGCTCGCTCATCATCCCCAGCGTGGCCGCGCCCATGCAGAGCTTGTGGGCCAGCGTGGTGTCCGCCTTCACCGGCTTGTCGTACGGCACCGGCGCGAAGAGCCCGAGCATGCCCGTGGCCGCAAATCCGCCCAGGGTGGCGAAGGCGAGCACGGTGTGCGGCGCCTCCCACTTGGCGCTGTTGCTCGGCGCGCTGCCGGCAAACTTGTCCATGTAGTTGAGCTGGCCCACCAGCACCGTGGCCGCGAGCAGGCCCAGCGTGGCCAGGCCGGCAGTCTGGTGGATGGTGAGCGTGGTGCGACGCACCTCGGCGTCGTGCGCGATGGCCAGCTCGGCGGCGCTGCGCTCGCGCGGCTTGCTCTCGCCGAGGAGGTCGAAGTTCATGTCGCCGCCGGAGCTGGAGCTCGACGATGAGGCCGCGGGCACGTCCTTGACCACCGGCGCGGGCGACACGGACGGCGACTCCGGTTCGGGCGCGCTGCTGTCCGGCGAGGGCGAGGTGCCCAGATCCGGCGCGGGCGTGGAGGTGTCCGGCGTGGGCGCGGGCGCGGGCTTCTTCTTCTTCTTCTTCGTCTTCGCGTCCACGAGGTCCGGCATGAGCTGCAGCTGCGGCGCCGCGCCCTCGGGCATGAGGTGCAGCACCGGCTGGTACTCGGCGTGGGCCGTCTTGGGCACGGCGAGCGCGATCACCAGCCCCGCCACCACCGCGCCCCGCAGGGTGAACCGAATCATGTGGGCGGGCCTACTTCGCGAACTGGAGGTCGGCCGTGATGTGGCAGGCGTCGTCGATCTTCACGAACATCAGGCTGGGGCGGTCGACCTTGTAGCCGTCGAGGCTCACGTCGAACTCGGTGGTGGCGTGCGCCTTGTCCGCCGACTCGAAGTCGATGGTGACCGGGATCTTGATGGGGTTGGTCTGGCCGTGGAAGGTGAGCTGGCCCTCGAGCGTGCCCTGCGCCTTGCCCGGGAACTTGGCTGGCACCGCCAGGCCCTTCACCACGCCCTTCAAGGTGACGTCGGGGTACTTCGCCTCCTCGACGGTCTCCTTCATGTGCGCGTCGCGGTTGGCGTTGCCGGAGTCGAAGTCGGCCACGTTGGCGCGGATCTGCACCTGGGCATCGTTGCCCTTGAGCGCCGCGGCGCCCTGGAGCTTCTTGTCCACGCCCACGGACTCGTGGAACTTGTGGACGACCTTGTAGCTCAGCGACGACTTGCTCGGATCCAGCTTGTAGACGCCGTCGGCGTGGGCCGAGAGCGGGAGGCTGATCGAGGACAGCGCGACAACGACGGCAAGCAGCTTCTTCATCTTCGCCTCGGCGTGGGATCGGGGAGTTGGCGTCGCATCAGTGAGGCGCCAACACCTCAACGTTCGGCCGCGCGGGTCGATGCGCCCGCGCCCCTCGGGACCAGCCCCGAGGACGTGAGGTTCTACACCCATTTGGGACGGGGCGGACAGCGGCAATATTCCAGCGCGGAAACGCCGGATTTCGCCTTTAGAATCCGCCGGTTCGGGGAACGCCGCGGTTGTAGCCCGCCTCGGGCGCCGGACGGGCCGCGCCAGCGTTTCCGATGGCGTGCACCACCGCCGGATAGAGCTCTGCAGGCCGTGCACCGCGCCGCAGCGCCGAGCCCACCTGGCCCAGGAGCACCTCGCGCGGGACCGCGCCCTCGCGGGCCAGCCGCTGCGCCGAGCTCACCAGCGACGAGAGATCCGTGCGCGAGTAGCCGCGCTCGGCCGCAAGGGCCACCACCTCGGCCGCGGCGGGAACCGCGAAGCCCGAGCTGGCCAGCGTCGAGAGCGCCAGGCAACGACCGGCGGCCTCGTCGACCGTGGTCGAACCGCGGAGCGCGCGCGAGAGCGGCGCCTTCTCCACGCCCGCGAGCCGCGCCGAGGCCGCCGACTCCACCAGCGCCGGCGCAGGCGTCAGCCCCGCCTCGACGAGCGCCGCGCGTCCATCGACGGCGGCCAGCCTCAGCGACTCGAGCAAGTCCAGCACGCGCGCGGCGTCGGCGCCCTTGGCCTGCCACTCCTGCACGCGATCCACGGCGGACGCGCGCGCGAGCCCGGCGGCGACCAGGCCGTCCAGCCGCTGCTGCGCGACCGCTTTTTGATCCGCCGAGAAGTTCGCGAGCGCCGCGTCGACGTCCGCGTCCGCGCGGGCCACGCCGGGCAGAGCTATCACCAGCGCCAAAAACAGGGCCTTCATGGCAGCACCTTCAAGTCCGCCGCGGGGCGCAGCACCAGCCTGCCCTGGCCGTCGCGGGCGACGGTCGCCGCCAGATCCCAGTCGACGTCGAGGTGCACGGAGTTTCCTTGCAGCTGCGGCAGGGGCAGCTCCAGCACCGAGCGCGCGTCGGGATCCAGCGGGAGCGCGCCCGAGAGACCTTCGTCGAGATCCAGGCTGATCTGCAGCGTGCTCAGCGTGCCCTGGGGGACGTCGCGCTCGGCGGCCAGGGTTCCCGAGCCCAGGGTGCAGAGGTCGAAGGTGCGCGCGCCCTCCTCGTCGCTGACGAGGGTGCGCCACTGGCCTCCAATGCCTGGCACGTCGTCGAACACCCGGATCTCCTCCACCGTGAACCGCGCCGTGGCCACGCCATCGGGCGGCTGGCCATGCGCCGACATCTCCACCAGCACCGTCTGGGAAGGCTGGCCGCAACCAACCAGGCCCCCGAGCCCCACGAGCAGCGCCAAGGCGCAAACGCTGCGCATCACTCGGTTCAACGGGTGGCCCCCCGGTCGGATGCGTCCGGCACGTTCAAGACGGCGTCGGTGCCGCCCATTCCATCTGCCTCGTAGCCGTCGGCGTCGGGCGGTGCAAGCCGCACCCCGTCGACGATGAGCTGGTAGCGGTAACGCCCCGGCTGGAGGTCGAGCTCGACGACGAAGTGCCCCGGTCGGGTCTCGGTGAGCGGCACGCCGGGCGCCTGCCAGCGCTGGAAGCTGCCCACGATCGACACGCTCTTGGCGTTCGGGAGCTCCAGCTCCAGCTTGTACCGGCCCGGTCGCTCGGGGAGCGGCGCAGCGAGCGCGTGCGGCGGCGGGCTCCAGCCGTAGCGCCAGCTGAAGTCCACGCCGGCCACGGCGCGGCTGAAGATGGCCAGCGGGTAGTTCGAGACCGTGCGCTCGAAGCTGGCCTCCAGCCCGGGGCTGAAGGCGCCCCAGTGGTAGGCGAGCTCGGCGTGCGCCAGCCACTCCAGATCCTGCCGGCCGACGGCGAGATCCGTGACCGGGAAGTTCGGCAGGGCGACGCGGCGGCCGTCGAGGTGCAGCGCGACGTCGAGCGCACCACGCGACCAGGTTCCACCCAGCTCGAGCAGCTCCAGATCGCCCGCAGCCGTGGCCGCGTTCGACCCGCGCGACTCCCCTCGCAAGGAGCCGTCCACCGCGAACGGCCCCGCGAGGAGGCGGGCCATCAGCGTCACCGCGAGCACGGAGTCGTTCTCCAGCACCCGGTACGCGCTCTCGCGCGCGGGGAAGTGCCGCACGCCGCCCTCGAGCCCCAGGCCCAGCTCCAGCGCGCCCACGGCCATCCCGGCGTCGAGGCCCGCGAGCGCGCGCTGCAGGTGGTCGCTGCGGAAGGCGGAGATGGCGTAGTCGTCGCCGAGCTCCTCGAGCCCCAGCGAGAACCGGCCCAGGGCGAGCGTCTGGCTCAGGCTCGCGCGCAGCACGCGGTAGTAGCCGTGCGCGTACTGCGCGTACTGGGTGAGCGAAGCCTCGGCGTCGGCGCCGAGCGTGAGCCGCCCGACCGCAAGATTTCCGAGCAGCCGCGGACGCACGGCGACGAAGCTGTCGTGCGCGGTGGCCAGCGCGTCGTTGGTCGACTGCGGCTCGATGGCCAGGTCCTGCACGGCGCCAAAGAAGAGGTTGGAGTCGTAGCCCGCGCGCAGGTCCACGCCAGCCGACGCCCCACCGGACGCAGCCAGGGCCAGGCCCACCAAGGCCGCGATCACGCCCAGCTCCTCAAGAGGCCATGCATTTCAGCCAATTGGGGCGCGGTCTGCAATGTAGGCAGAGCGCGCATCGGACAAACGGGTCGCGCGTTGTAGTGTCGGGGAAGAGGCCGCGTCTGGGACCCGTGTCCACCACCCGTGTCACCATGGAGGGCGTCTCCGCCGAGGAGGCGCGCGAGCTGGTCGACCGGCACCGCGCGCCTGTGTACCGGGTAGCCCTGCGCATGCTGGGCGACGCCCACGAGGCCGAGGACGTGACCCAGGAAGTGCTGCTCCAGCTCTGCCGCACCCGCGCCAGCCTCAAGCCCGGCAGCGACGAGGGCGCCTGGGCGTACTCCATCGCCATCAACCGCTGCCGCG
This sequence comes from Deltaproteobacteria bacterium, assembly GCA_018266075.1. Lineage (GTDB taxonomy): Bacteria > Myxococcota > Myxococcia > Myxococcales > SZAS-1 > SZAS-1. The sequence continues at coordinate 18,577 of JAFEBB010000036.1, forward strand.
ACATCCTCCGCTCGCACCGCCACAAGATGCTCGCCCTGGCGCCCATCGAAGAGCTCGACGGCGAGGACCTCCGCCCCACCCAGGACCTGGCGCTCGACCAGGCCCGCCGCGAGCGCCAGGTGCAGGAGGCGCTGCAGCTCCTGCCCGCGAGCTACCGCGAAGTGCTCGTGCTTCGCGACTTGGAAGGTCAGCCCTACCGCCGCATGTGCGAGGTGCTGAAGCTGTCGGAGACGAACTTGAAGGCCCGGGTGATCCGCGCGCGCCGCGCCCTGGCCCGGGTGCTCGTGGCCGAAAACGCGGAGGACGAACAGTGAACCGCGCCCACCTCGAGCGGATCCGTGCCCTCGTCGATGGCGAGCTCCCGGAGGCAGACGCCGCCGCGCTTCGCCTCGAGGCCGCGCGCGATCCGGCGCTGGCCGCCGAGCTGCGCCGGCAAGAGGCGCTGCACCAGAAGCTGCTCGCCCTCGGCTCGCCCGCGCTTCCGGCGTCGCTCTCGGTGGACGCGCTGCTCGGCCGCGCGCTGGCCCGCGCGGATCACGAGCGGATCCGCGCGTATGTCGACGGCGAGCTCAAGCCCGACGCCATCGCCGAGCTGCTCGCGAACGCGCGCACCCATTCGAACCTCGACCGCGAGCTCCAACGGCAGCTCGCCCTGCGCCGCACGCTCGCGTCGCTGCCGCAGCCCAGGCCGCCCATGCCCAAGCCGCAGCCGGGCTGGCTCTCGCTGCTCCTCGGGCGCCGCGCGCTGGGGCTGAGCTTGCCCGCCGCCGCCGCTGCCGGGCTGTTGCTCTTCGGGGCTGGCACGGTGGTGGGCCGCCGGAGCCCGACGCCGGCGACGACCGTGGCCGAGCAAGACCTGGTGCCGGTGCGCTTCGTGATCCTCGCGGGTGACGCGCAGAACGTCTCCGTGGCGGGCAGCTTCAACCGCTGGTCGGACAAGGCCACGCCGCTGGCGCCGGTGGGCGACGGCGTCTGGGAGGCCACGGTGCGCCTGCCGCGCGGCGAGCATCGCTACATCTTCCGCGTGGATGGCCGCTGGCAGCCGGATCCGCTCGCGCCGCAGCTCGTGCCCGACGGCATGGGCAACATGGACGCGGTCATCCAGCTCTAGAAATCGCCGCTGAACACGATGAAGCCCGGCTCACGAGCTCGTGAACCGGGCCCGACGTAGTCATCCAGCTCGAAGAATCGCCGCTGAGAACGACGAAGCCCGGCTCACGAGGTCGTGAACCGGGCTCGATGATTTCGGATCCGGATCTTGATCCGGATCAAGCTGGCTCAGGGCGAGCCGCAGCCGATCCAGGTGTCGACGCGCTGGCGGTCGCTCTGGGAGAGGCCGCCGCCCGGAGGCATGGAGCCCGAGTCGATGCGGCCCTGGCCGCTGTCGGCAAAGCTCTTGGACACGCTGTGGCAGCTGCTGCACTTCGACGTGAAGAACGACTTCATCGTGCTGGTCCACGTGTCGGTGGTGCACGCGCCGGTGGTGCCGGTGGTGGAGCCGCTGCTGGTGGTGCTGCCCGAGCCGGTGGTGGTGGCGCCCGCGGTGGTGGTGCCGCTGCTGGTGGCGCCCGCGGTGGTGATGCCGCCCGTGGTGGTGCCGCTGCTGGTGGTCGTGGTGCTGCTGCTGGTGGCGCCCGCGCTGGTGGTCGTGCCGCTGCTGGTCGCACCGGCGCTGGTGGTGCCGCTGCTGGTGGCACCCGCGCTGGTGGCACCCGCGCTGGTCGCGCCCGCGCTGGAGTTGCCGCTGTCGCCACCGGAGCCCGTGCCGCCCGAGGTGGCGATGATGCCCGCGCAGGTGCCGGAGCTGGGGTAGCAGCCGGTGTTGCCGTTGTCGTCGATGGTGAAGCAGGTGAGGCCGGTGTCGCAGGTGCCGTCCGAGTAGCACGGCGTGGTGCAGAACTGGTCGCCGGTGGCGTCCTCGGTGGCGCAGAACGCGTTGGGGCCGCAGTCCGCGTCGTGCGTGCAGGCGCGGCACACCTGGTTGGTGTTGATGGCTGCCTGCGGCTGGCTCGGATCCGGCGCGAGGTCGCTGTTGGGCGAGTAGTTCGCGCCGCAGCTCGCGGTCAGCAGAACCAGCGTGAGGGTGGCGAGGCGTTTCATGAGGGGCTGCTCCCTATCACGGTGCTCCGCAGCCGATCCACGCCACCACGGCGTCGATCTGTGCCTGATCCAGGCTCTCGCCTGGGGGCATCCTGCCGGAGTTAATCTCGTCGATCATCGTGTCGCTGTTGCGTCGAACGTCGCCCAGGTCGAAGGCGTGGCACCCGTTGCAGTGGGTGTCGAAGAACGACTTCATTGATGAATTCCAGGTGTCGGGCGTACACCCACCACCACTCGAGCCGCCCGTCGTCGAGCCGAAGTCGGCGCACGTCGCCACCACCGGGTAGCAGCCCGTCTGGCCCGCCCTGTTTCCGACCTGGAAGCACGCTTGTCCGTCTGGGCAGGTGCCGCCGGGGCCGCAGGGCGCGGTGCAGGCGTCGTGCGGAAGATCTTCCACGCAGAAGCCGCCCGCGGCGCAGTCGGCGTCGCTCTCGCAGCGGGTGCACACGGTGGGGCCCGTTGAGGCGGTGCCGGTGGAACCCGAGGTGCTGCCGCTGCTGGAGGCGCTGGTCACTGCGCCGTGCATCCCGCCGGTGGCCTGGTTCAGCTTGGGATCCGGCTCGTGGACAGCCTCCGGGTTGCACCCCGGGAGCAGGGCCAGCGAGAGCAGCGCGAGCTGGGCACGTGGGCCGACCATCGTCACTCGGATCCGGAAAAGAGTGCCCGGATTCGATGCAGTCAACGCGCGGCGAATGGGCCGGATGCGTCCTGTTTCAGGACAGGAGAAGTGCCTGATTCCGCTCGGAGAAATCGAAACGGCGGGCGCGCGAAGTTTCCCCGCTTCACTCGGGCGCGCCCAAGCTTCGCGATGCGGGGAGCGTGCTGCGCGAACCGCCAACCGGCCGGATCACGGGTCACCGTCGCGCACCCAGCGGGGGAACTTCGCGTCCGTCAGTCTTCGGTCCGCGTGAGCGCGTCGAGCAGGAACTGCTCCTCGGCGGGCGAGAGGTCGTAGCGCACCGACGCCTGCTCGACGAGCTCGCCCAGCCGTACGTTCGGCCGGTCCTCGCGCTCGTTGGAGATCCAGCGCAGCGCCTGCTTCAGCGACTCGCCTGCGGGCTTCAAGTCACCCGTGCCACCGGATCTGGTCGCCATGTGCGGATCTCCTGGGTCCAACAATGCGCCCAGGACGCTCGCCGCGCACCGCTTCATGAGATCTAGGCCGATCTAGGCCGATCTAGGCCCGACGCGCCGTGGGCCCGCTCGGCCCAGCGAGGAGCTCGCCCATTCGCGAGAACCGCCCCAGCGTGCGCCGCGCGCCCAGCTCGAGCAGCGGCCGCGGGCCGACGATCGTCGCCGAGCGCCGCGCGCGGGTGAGCGCCGTGTACAGCAGCTCCCGGGTGAACACGGGCACGTCGCGCGCGGGCAGGAGCAGGCCCACCCGATCGAGCTCCGAGCCCTGCGACTTGTGCACGGTGATGGCGTGCGCCAGCGAGAGCGTGCCGCGCAGGCCGTCGAGGTGGAAGGCGCGGAAGGTCTCGCCCGCGCGAAACACTGTCATGAAGCGCTGCTTGCCCTCGCGCGCGTCGACGCCGCGCAGGACCAGCCCCGAGTCGCCGTTCCACAGCCCGCGCGCGTAGTCGTTGCGCTCCACCATTACCGGCTCGCCGGGCAAGAGCTCGGGCTCGCCGCGAAGCTCGCCTTGCCGCTGCAGCTCCGCGAGCGCGCGCGCGTGGAAGTACGCGTTCACGCCCCCGGTGCCGCCGAGATCGCGCTCGCTGCGGGTCACGCACAGGAGCCGCGACGACTCCGCCCGCGCAAACAGCCGCCCCAGCGCCTCGCGATCGGCCGCCGCCGCGCCGTCGGGCCCGAAGGTGTACGCGCGCCGTATCCAGGCGTCGAGCTCGGGATCGCGAAGCCGGGCCTGCCAGGCGTCGAGGAACGCCCGCTGCCCCGCGCTCCCCGACTCCGCCTCCAGCAGCTCCACGCCCGAGAGCTCGAGCTCCGATGCGCTCGCGCGCCGCCGGATCACGCCCGGCCGCAGCGCCCCGCCCTCGACGACCTCCGGCAGGGTCCCGCCCTGGAGCGCCTGTGCCACGGAGAGCACGCTCCGGCCCTCCGGATTCTGGGGATCCATGCGGTAGCTGCGCGTGAGCCGCACGGCACCGCGCGCGCGCGGATCCGCGGATCCGGCTCCGGCGGGCGGCAAGAGGTCGCGGAAGACGGCGCCCGCATCCACGCTCGGCAGCTGCTCGGCGTCGCCCAGCAGCAGGAGCCGCGCGCCCGGCCGCAGCGCACGCAGCAGCCGATCCATGAGGAAGAGATCCACCATCGACGCCTCGTCGACGACCACCACCTCCTCGACCAGCGGATTGCGCTCGTGGTGCAGCGTTCGCTCCTGCGTCGGCGATGAGCCCAGCAGCCGGTGGAGCGTCCGCGGCTCGGGTGGGTGCGCGAGCAGCGCCTGCTCGAAGGCGTCGGGCGCGGCGATCTGTCCGAGCTGCGCGCGCAGGGCCTCACCCAAACGCTGCGCGGCTTTTCCGGTGGGCGCCGCGAGCGCGATGGCCGCGGGCGCGATGCCCAGCTGCCCCAGGGCGCGCAAGATGGCCACCACGATCGCCGTCTTCCCCGTGCCCGGCCCGCCGGTGATCACCGAGAGCGGCCGCACGAGCGCCGCTTCCACCGCGGCGGCCTGCTCGTCCGAGAGCTGCACGGCGCCGCTGGGCCGCGCCAGGACAGCCTCGCGCGCGCGCTTCGCGTCGACAGCGGTGGCGACATCCGGCTGCGCCAGCCGCGCGGCCAGCGCCGAGCCGAGCCGCTCCTCCACCGCGCGCAGCTTCTGGCTGGAGAGCCAATCGCCGTCGAGCAGCAGCGGCTTGTGCTCACCCGCGCGGCCCAGCACCGAGGCCACGCGCGCGCTGGGTGAACCCACCAGCTCGCCCAACGCCTGCCAGTCTTCGGGCTTGGCGCCGAGCGGCTCGAGCACGGCCGTCAGCGCCTCGGCGGCGAGCGGCCCGCGAACCGGCACGCGCGTGGATCCTGCGCGCTCGCCCGCCAGCGCCAGGAACGCGAGCAGCATCAGCGCACGAGCCTCCGCCGGCTGAGCTGCGGGCGCACAGCGCGCGAGCTCCCAGGCGAGGTGCAGGAGCTCGGGCCCGTCTTCCCAGGCGCTGGCGCCCTCGAGCCACTCGCGCGGAAACGCCGGCTGCAGCTTGGGCGCGCCGAGCTCGCGACGGAGCGCGAAGAGCGCTTCCCGACCGGGCCCCGTGGGCAGCAGGGAACGCGAGCCGCTCATGCGCGCTCCTCCGCCCAGGGCGCGCGCACGCCCCAGTCCTGGCGGTGGAGCAGCTCGGCCTCCCACGCGACGACGTTCGCCCAGCGCGCGCGCGACAGGTGCACACCGTTCGCGCCCTCGCCCATGCCGCGCACGAAGAGGTAGAGCCCGCCGCCGAAGCGCGCCTCGTACTCGGCCTCCGTCCGCAGGCCCAGCAACCGCACGAGCGCCAAGGTGTAGAGCCGTTCTTGAATCGCGTAGTGCTCGCCCACGTGCGCCGCGAGCAGCTCCGGCGCGTAGCCCGCGAGGTGATCCGTCTTCCAGTCGGCGAGGTAGGCCCGGCCCGCGTGCTCGAAGACCAGGTCGATGAAGCCCTTGATGCAGCCGCGCTCGATCGAGAAGCGCCCCTTCGCGCGTCCGAGGAGCGGATGGCTCGCCTCGGGGATCGGAAACAGGAACTCCACCTCGCGGAGCACCTGCGCGGCGCTGGCGATGCCGAGGAGGACGCTGCCGCCGGTGAGCGTGAGCGGCGTCCGCAGGGCGCGCCAGGCCAGGCGTCGCGCGGCAGGGACCTGGCGCTCCGCGAAGCCGTGCCGCGCGGCCGTGCGGCGAATCAGCCCCTCGACCACGTCGTCGTCGGCGAGCGCGTCCAGGCTCTGGGCCGCGGCCACCCGCGCGAGCGGCAGGTTCTCCAGCACCTCGTGCACGAAGACGCCCGTCTCCGCGCCCGGCGGCAGCTCGTCGGGACCGAGCGGCACGAACGGCGTCGCGAGATCGAGCTTGAAGAGCTCGTTCTCCTCTTCCTCGCGGCGGGCGCTGCGCGACGCGGCCATGCGCGAGTACGAGGTCACCAGGAAGCCCGCGTGTGTCTTGCGCAGCGCGTTCGGCCGCGGATCCGAATCCGGCTCCACCGCCACCGGCGGCGACCAGGCGGGCAGCGGCTTCGCTTCGACCGGCTCTTCCCAGCTGCTGTGCACGCGCAGCGCCTCGCGCGCGAAGAGCTTGGCGTCGAGCCCGCCCGCGTAGAGCCGCGCCAGCCGATCGTTGAGCGGCCGATGGCTGCCCTTGAGCGCGACCTTGGGCACGAAGCTCGCGCCCGCGCGCGCGTCGGCCGCGAGCGGCTCGGCCCAGAACGGCACATAGAGCCGGGCCGCCGCACGCGTGAGCCCCACGTAGAGCAGCCGCTGGTCCTCTTCGAGGGCCTCGCGCTCCACCTGCGACTTCACGGCGCCCTCGAGCTTGCCCAGCCAGGCCAGGCGCTCCCCGCGATCGTGATATATCGAGACCCGTAGTCCCTGCGCGCCGAAGTCGGTGAAGCCGCCGGCGAGGAAGACCACCGGCGCCTCCAGGCCCTTGCTCTTGTGCAGGGTCATCACCTGCACCGCCTGCCCGTCCGACTCGAGCCGCTGGAGGTTTCCCTCCTGGCCCGGCGGCTCGCGCACCTCGCGCACCCAGCCGTCGAGCGTCCGGGCCAGGCCATCCAGCCCCTCGCGGACGCGGTGCGCCTCCTGCAGGAGCACCTCGAACAGGTGCTGGTAGTTGGTGAGCTCGCGCTCCGAAGGCGAGAGCAGCAGGAGGCGCCGCACCAGGCCGCTCTCGTCGAGGATGCGCGCGAAGAGCCGCTCGTAGTCGCGCGCGTCGGCGAGGGCCTTCCACGAAATCAGCCGCGCCATCCACGGGTGCTCGGGCGGCACGGCGTCGGCGCGCGCGACGTCCGGCAGCTCGAGGGCGAAGAACGGCGTGAGCCACGCTTTGCGGCACGCCGAGAGATCGCCCGGCGAGGCAATCGCGCGCAGCAGGTCGAGGACGTGGAAGGCCTCGGGCGTCTGGAACAGGCCGTCCTGCTTGTAGAAGGCCACGGCCAGCCCGCGCGCGCGCAGGATGTGGCCCAGCTCGCGGGCCTCGCGATCCTTGCGGGTGAGCACGAAGACGTCGCCCGGGCCGAGCCGCCGACGCTCGTCGCCGTCGTGCAGATAGAGCCCGCGTCGATCATCGAGCAGCCGCTCCACCTCGTCGGCGATGCGGCGGCCGAGCGACTCCACCATCGACCGCGCGCGCAGCTCGCCGCGGCTCCAGAGGTGCCAGAGCGCCACCGGCGGCACCTCGGCGCCCTTCGCATCCCGCAGCGCGAGTGTGGTCTTTCCGCAGCGAACGGGGTGCTCGTAGCGGATGTCGCCGTCGAAGAACGGCGGCGTCGCGCGTTGATCGAGCACGGTGTTCACGGCGTCGATGAGCGGCTGGGTGGAGCGGAAGTTCTCCTCGAGCGGCACCGCGGGCCCGATGGTTCGGGTCGCGCGCACGTAGGTGTGCACGTCGGCGCCGCGGAAGGCGTAGATGGCCTGCTTGGGATCGCCGATGAGATAGAGCCGGCTCGTGCTCGAGGCCGTCTGAAACAGCTCGCCCTGCGCCTGGTCGGTCTTGCGGAACGCGGTCTCGAAGATCTCCCACTGCACCGCGTCCGTGTCCTGGAACTCGTCGACGAGCGCGTAGCGATAGCGCGCGCGCAGGGCATCGACGAGCGCCGGGCCGCCCGGTCCGCGCAGGGCGTCGCGCAGCAGGAGCAGCATGTCGTCGAAGTCGTACTGGCCCTGCTCGCGCTTGCGCTGCGCGAGCCGCTCGGTCACCGGCGGCAACAGGACCTGCACGGCCGCGGTGGCGAAGGGCGGCGCGGCGTCGACGAGCGCCTGGAGCGCTCGCCGGAAGGGCGAATCTCCGAGGTTCTTGAGCAGCGGCTCGGCGCTGGCGTCGATCCAATTGCGGACCTCGACCAGGAGCGCAGGCGCATCGTTGCGGCCGCGCCAACCGTCGACCTCCTGCTCGTAGTGCGCGACGCGCTTCCTCATCGCGCCCTTGGTGCTGTGGTGCACCGCCAGCGCCGCAATCTCCGCGTCGAGCCCCTTCGTGCCCGGCAGTGCGTCCACCGCGGCCAGGAATGCGGGCTCGTCCCAGATCGGCCGCAAGCCGCCGTGCAGCCCGGCCACGTCCTGGAGCGCCTTCTGCAGCTTGGCCGCGTCGCCTTCGTGCTCGAGCCAGGCCTGCACCCACGCGCGCTGCGTGGTCGCGAGCTCCGTACGCAGCACGTCGAGGAACGTGCGCTCGAATGCCTCGGCCGCGTCGACCTGGCTCTCCTCGAACAGCCGACCGCTCTCGAAGGCCTGCTCGCCGAGCGTCCGCTGGCAGAAGCCGTGAATGGTCGCGATGGTGGCGCCATCGAGGCCGCCGAGCGCCGTCCGGAGCTTCTGGCGCGCGCGGTCGTCGATGGTCCAGCACGGCTTGCCCTCGACGTCTCTGCCATCCGCCTCGAGCGCGAGCAGCTCCCCCAGCTTCTGGCGGATGCGCGCGCGCAGCTCGCCCGCGGCCTTCTCCGTGAAGGTGACGACGAGGATCTGCTCGATGCGCGCGTCGCGCTCGAGGAGCAGATCGACGACCAGGCCCACGAGGGTGAAGGTCTTGCCCGTGCCGGCCGAGGCCTCGATCACCGCGTCGCGATCGCGGGGGATCCGCGCGAGGACCTCGGGCTTCTGGAAACGGAAGACGCTCATCCCGCGCCCTCCAGCTTCAAGCGCTTCAAGTACGAGCCGAAGCGCCGCTGCACGATCTCGTTCGCGTCCTCGTCGGGGAGCGGCGAGCGATCCTGCCAATCGCGAATGGGGCCGAAGCTCGAGCTGCACGGCGCGTAGCCTTCGCAGAGCTTCTCCACCTCGGCGCCGATGCTCCCGGCGTTGCGGTGCGCGGTGAACACGGCCTCGCAGGGCATCAAGTAGTCATGCCCGCCCGAGAGCAGATCCGACAGCAGCGCTGCGAGCTGGGCGCGCGCGTCCTTCTTGGAGATGGGCGCGAGCGGCACGATGTGAAACTTGCTCGGCTCGCCGCCGAAGATCGCCACGGTGATGTGCTCGCCCTCGTGAACGCCCGCGGCCGCGAGCATGAGCTGCTCCAGGTACGCGCGCAGCCCGCGCCGAGCGATCTCGTCCTGCCACGACTTCGGCGCCTTCTTGTCGAGCAGCAGCACGCTCGCCCAGGGCGAGTCCGAGAGCGGCCCCGCGCGACCGACGAGCTCGACTTCCACGGTCCGCGCGACGCCGTCCTTCCGAACTTCCACGGGGAGCACCAGCGCCGGATGAAGCGCGTCGACGGCCTCGTGCTCCTCGGCGCCGCCGAAGCGATGCACGCGCAGCGGCGCGATCCCCACGCCCGACTCGTGCACCAGTTCGGCCCAGGTGTGCAGCACCGCTCGCTGACGCGCCTGCTCCACCTCGCCGAAGACGCCCGACGGCACCCGCCCCGCGTCTTGAAGGTGCGAGAGCTGCGCTTCATACGGCGCGTCCACCTCGCGCACGCCGCTCGCGGCGCCCGGCGGCGCATCGAGGAACGCGCGCTGCAGGAGCTGGGTCGCGAGCAGCCGCGGGGTGTGCAGGTGCTCGTCCTCGCGGTCCTGCATGTCCTCGAAGTCGGCGTCGTCGGCGAGGCGCAGGCCGTACTCCGCCCAGCCCTGCAGCGGGCACTCGAGGAAGTGCCGCAGCGCCGCGAGCGACACCCGAACCCGCTCGACGTGCTCCGCGGCCATCTCAGGGGGTGCCGCGAGCGCGAGCCGATTCGCGAGCGCATCCCAATCCTTCGGCTCCATCGCCTGACGCAGCCCACTCAGCGCCGGCAGCCGCCCTTCCCCATCGCGCGGAAGCGACGCGCGCAGCGCAGCGACGGCCTCCTCGCGCGCGGCCTCGGGCAATCGGATGCGCTTCGGATCCGCGCCCTCGTGGCGACGCAGCGGAATCTCGCGAAGTCGCGCTTGGCGACCGTCCTCACCGAGCGCGGCCATCTCCAGCAGCTCCAGCACCACCGACGACGGCTCGAGGTCTTCGCCGCTCACGGGGTTCCGCGCGACGTAGGAGAGCGTGAGCCGCTGCCGGGCGCAGAGCAGCGTCTCCAGGAACAGGTAGCGATCGCGCTCGCGCGGGCTGACGTCGCCGGGCTGGGGCTTGGCCGCGCGGAGATCGAGCGTGTCGCGGCGATCGACGCTGGGGAACTCGCCCTCACCCAGCCCGACCATGAAGATCGCCTTGAAGGGAATGGCGCGCATGGGCTGCGAGGTGGAGACGACCACGCCATCTGCGAGGTGCTGTCCGCGCCCGGTGCCCAGGCCCGCGAGCCGCGCCGTGGCCAGCTCGTGCACCACGCGATAGCCCACCGCGCGGCCGCCGAGCTCCAGCTCACCCAGCCGACGCAATTCGCCGAGCACGTGCGCCAGCTCGCGCTCCTCCTGCGGATTCGTGGCCACGAGGTGCGCTTGCACCTGCGCGCTCAAGAACGCCGCCCACTCGGGAAGCGTGAGCTCCTGCTTCCGGGCGAAGCGCGCGTCGGCGATGAGCGCGCGCACGGCCATGGCCAGCTGGGCCGCGGGACCTTGCAGATCGCGGCCGAGCTCCTCGGGCAGATAGCGGGCGCCGTCGAGCTCGAGCGCGCGCCGGTCGCCGGAGCGTTCGCCGGTGAGGAACGCGCCCAGCGCCAGCCGACGCAGGCCCTGGTCCCAGTTGTAGTGATCGCCGTCGACGTATGTGCCCGCGTGATCGCTCTGGTCCGCGCCCCGGAGAATCTCCAGGCGCTCGCACCAGGCGACCCAAGCGTCGGCGTCGATGTTCGGATCGCGCGCGCGCGCCGACGGGTGCGTGAGCAGGTCGAGCAGCTCAGGCCGCGTGAACCCGCCGAGCGGCAGCGCGAGCAACAACTGCACGGCTTCCGCGAGCGAGCTGGTGCGTGCGAGCTCGAGATCGACCACGTTGTGCGGCAAGTCGTGGCAGGCGCGGAACGCGGCGGTGAGCTGGGCGAAGTACGTCTCGCGATCGCGCCCCGCGACGATCACCGCGATCTCGTTGAACCGCAGGTCCGGATCGCGTTCCACCAGCGACCAGATCTCCTCGGCCACGGCCTCGGCTTCGCGACGCACGCTCGGCGCCTTCAGGACGCACAGGCTCTCGTCGTCCCTCGCGACCGGCCGCGGCGCGGGCGGCGCGGGCGCGCGCTCGAGGATCTCGCGCTGCAGCGAGCCGAGCAGCGTGTCCGGCAGCGAGTCGGTCTCGGGGAAGCGCTCGACAAAGTCGCACTCGGCGAGCGCGTTCAGCAGCCGGATGTTCTCGCGCCCGGGCTTGCCCCAGAGCCGCAGCGCGGCGTTCTCGCTCACGGCGAGGTTGAACGGGTCGTCCCCTTCGGGCACGCGGCGGCCGCGCACGTCCTCCCAGAACTCGCGACACGGATTGAGCGCGTAGACGTGCAGCTCCGTCTGCTCGGCGAGCAGCGCGAACACCCGCTGGAACGCGCGCGCCACGTACGACACCCCGAACACGTGCACGTGCTTCGGCAGCGCGAGCTTCCCCAGCGGCTGGTCGAGGAGCGTCCCGAGCTGCACGCGGCGAATGCCGTCGTCCTTCTGGCGGCGCGCGAGCACGCCCTCGGATCCGAAGAGCTTCAGCCACAGCGCGCGCTGCCAACGCTCGGCGCCCGCGAGAGGCGTCTTCTGCAGGAGCATCCGCTCGGGCCACACGCGCAGCAGCTCCTCGCGCGAGAAGCCGTACTCCTCGAACAGCCGCCCCAGCCGATTCGCGAGCTGGACGCGCCGCAGATCCATCGCGTCATTCGACTCGCCCGCGGCGCGCAGGTACTCGCGCACCGGCGCCAGGTCCTTGCCCTTCAAGGCTGAGTCGTCGAGGAGCAGGCCCAGCAGATGGCCGCTGAGCGCGTCCGCGTCGAGCAGCTCCACGGGCCCGTCGCCCACCAGCAGCTCGGTCACGAAGCGCCGCAAGAGGTGCACGCTCAGGTTGGCCGCGATGCCCGTCTCGCGCGCGATGCCGAAGCGCACGAACGTCTCGACATTGCGGTTGTGCACCACCAGGTGCTGCGGCGCGAGCGGGCCTTCCTGCTCGCGATGGGCGTGAAGGTCCGCGATGAGCGCGTCGAGCAGCTTCTCCGTCTGGCTGGAGTAGACGAGGTGGAGCATGGACCGGCCCTCGTTCTACCAGCCAGGGCCGACGCGTCGATGCGCCGTTCAAGCAGGCGGGCGGCGTCGATCGCGGCGCTCGGCCATCTCCGCGGCCACGGCCTGCTGGCGCTTCCACTGCCCGTAGAGCCGCCCCTGCGACGCCAGCCGGTCGAGCTTCTCGCGCGTGGCGTCGTCGACCTGGCCCGGCGGCGCGCGCTTGAAGGGCGTCCCCGGCAGCGGCATGAAGGTGTGGCCGTGCACCTTGGCGCCGATCTCGGCGAGCCGCTCCATCAGCGCGAGCGTGGCTTCGATGTCCGCCTGCTCCTCGCCCGGCAGCCCGAGGATGAAGTCGACATTGGGCAAGAAACCGCACTCGACGGAGATCCGCGCGGCCCGGACGATCGACTCCACGTCGTGCCCACGATGGCTCTGGGCGAGCACGCGCTCCGAGCCGCTCTGCCCGCCGATGATGAGGTTGTCGTTGTCGACCCACTTCTTCAGGACCGCCAGCGCTTCGGGCGTGACGTGCTCGGGTCGCAGCTCCGAGGGGAAGGTGCCGAAGTAGATGCGTCCTTCGGGTCCGATCGCCTCGCGACAGCGCGCGAGCAGCGCGTCGACGGCCTCGAGATTCGGCGTCTCGTCGGGCGAGCCATAGGACAGCGACGTGGGCGAGAGGAACCGCAGATCGCGCCGCCCGGTGGCACGGAGCTTCTTGGCCCAGCCGACGATGTTCTCGATGGAGCGATGCCGGAAGCGCGCCTTGCTGACGAAGGGCGTCTGGCAGAACTTGCACGCGTAGATGCAGCCGCGGGTGATCTCGATGGCGCCGAACTTGTCGTGGCGCACGGCGAACGGCGGCCAGTCATCGAGCGTCGCCAGCTCGCCCTTGCCGTGCGAGCGCAGCGCGCCCTCCTCGAGCCGCGCGGTGCCGGGAACGCCGTGCCAGCTCTCGCCCACGCGAAGGCGCCGCACGAGCTCGACGATGGTCTTCTCGCCTTCACCGACCGCGACGAGATCGAACCCGGCCTGCAGCGTCTCCAGCGGCTCGGCGGTGGCGTGCACGCCGCCCGCGATGCAGAGGACGTCGATGCCGGCGAGCTGCGCGCGGACCCAGGCGAGATCCGTGGCCGCCTCGGGGAAGCCGGGCGAGTAGAACGACCACGCGAGCACCACGCGCTCGCCGCGCGTCTGCGCCGCTCGAGCTGCCGCGACCATGCCTTCGCGATCGCGCGCGAAGTGCAGCCCGAGCTGGCCGGTGTCCTCCTCGCGCTCGAGCGCGCCGGCGAGCACCGTGAACGCGTACTTGCCTGGGAACCGATGCGACATCACCAGCGCGACGCGAGGATCCGTCATTCGGAGAGCTCGCCGCGAATCGGATCTCCCGCCTCGACCAGGATCTGTCGGCTGATCCGCGTCGTCGCTCCGAAGCGCTCGGTGTGCTCCTGGCGGATCCGGCCGATGTGCGGTCCGTTGAGGTAGCCGTCGATCACCGCGCGGCTCTCGGCCTCGTAGAGGAGCGTCCAGCGGTGCCAGCCGTCGGGCGCGCGGGCCTCGTCGCGCAGGCGCCGCGCGCGCAGAAACCCGCCCAGCTTCACCACCTCGGGCACGTGGTGGCCAAACATCCACGGCTCCCACGCCGGCTCGGCCGCAGGGTCGATCTCGATGTGCACGACGTACAGCGCGTGGGCCATGGCTTGAACTCTCGAGCGCCCACGGTTGTATCCCAGCGGAACTGCGCGCGCTCGTCGGGTTGGGACGGAAGCGGCCGGAAGCGGCCGGCGAGCGCGCGTTCACTCCGGCTTGCAAAAAAGCACGACCGTTCGTAATCTTCGTCCATGGGCAAGGGCGCCGAGACGCGGGAGCGGATCGTCAAGAAGGCCATGGCCCTCGCCAGCCGCGACGGGCTGGCCGGGGTGACCATCGGCGCGCTCGCCTCGGAGACCCACCTCTCCAAGAGCGGGCTCTTCGCGCACTTCGGCTCGAAGGAAGAGCTGCAGCTCACCGTGCTCGACCAGACGGCCGCGGACTTCACCGAGAGCGTGCTCAAGCCGGCGCTCGCGTCGCCGCGCGGGGTGATGCGCCTCGCCGTCTTCTTCGACCGCTGGCTCGACTGGGCCCAGGACCGACGCTTCCCTGGCGGCTGCTTGATGATCGCCGCCTCGGCCGAGCTCGACGACCGGCCGGGTCCGCAGCGCGATCGGGTGGTCGCGCATCAGAAGGATCTCGTCGACAGCATCGCCCGCATGGCCCAGGGGGCCGTGGACGAAGGCCAGTTCCGCGCCGACCTCGACTGCAAGCAGTTCGCCCACGACGTGTACGCGCTCTACGTGGGCTACCACCAGCTCCGCCGGCTGCTCCGGGATCGCAACGAGGGCGCGCGCGTGCGCGCCTCGTTCGACCGGCTGGTGGAGTGGGCCCGCCGCCGCGAGTGAGCCGTTTCCACGCAGGACAAGAGGTGCGCCATGGTTTCACCACAAAAAAGCACGAACGTTCGATCTTGGAGTCGCGGCGACATGCCCGCGCTGGCCGCTCAGTTCTTCCGGCCCCGGCAGCGGCTGCAGCTCGCCCCGCCGACCGACGCGACGCCGCTCTCTGTCACACACGGCGATCTCGCGCTCCAGGGCTGGGCGCTCGGCCAAGGTCCCGCGGTGCTCCTGGCGCACGGCTGGGAGGGCGCGGCCGGGCAGTTCGGGCCGATGGCGCAGGCGCTGACGGCGCAAGGGCTCCGGGCGGTGGCGTTCGACCTGCCGGCGCACGGCGCGAGCGGCGGCGTCGAGGCGAACGTCGTCACCTTCGCGGCAGCGCTGCGCGAGGTGGCCCGCGCACACGGGCCGTTCGTCGGCGTGGTGGGGCACTCGCTCGGCGGCGCCGCGGTGAGCGTGGCCAGCGCCACGGGGCTCGGCGCGGAGCGCGCGCTGCTCATCGCGCCGGCGGCGTCGCCCGACCACTTCATCCGCACGTTCGCGGGCGCGGTGCTGCCGCCGGAGCTGCTCGGGCCCTTCACCGACGCGGTCTGGGCGCATGCGGGCTTCGTCTCTCAGGACGTGCATGCGCCTTCGCATGTGTCACGCTTCGACGGCACGGTGCGCGTGCTCCACGACCCGGCCGATCGCGAGGTGCCCTTCGCGCACGGCGAGTCGATCGCCGCCGCGGCGAAGGCGGGCTCCCTGCGCGAGCTGCCCGGCGCGGGACACGTTCGCATCCTCACCGACGCCCGGACGCTGGATGAGACCACCCACTTCTTCGCGCCGCTGCGGCGCACTTCGGAGGCAAGCCATGTCTGACGCATTCATCCTCGACGCGGTCCGCACCCCGCGCGGCCGCGGCAAGCTGGGCAAGGGCGCGCTCTCGGGCGTCCACCCGCAGGAGCTCCTGGCGCAGGTCTTCCGCGCGCTCGCCTCACGAAACCACGTCGATCCGCGCGAGCTCGACGACGTCCTCGTGGGCTGCGTGTCGCAAGTGAACGACCAGGGCGCCAACATCGCGCGCAACGCGGTGCTCGCCGCGGGCTGGCCGCAGGAGATCCCCGCGCTCTCCGTGAACCGCTTCTGCGCCTCGGGCCTTCAGGCGGTGAACCTGGCCGCGATGGGCGTGGGCTCCGGCGCGCAGGATCTCGTCGTGGCGGGCGGCGTGGAGAGCATGTCGCGCGTGCCCATGGGCTCCGACGGCGCCGGCCAGGACGGCGGAAATCTCACGTTGCGCGAGAAGCTCATCCAGATTCCGCAGGGCATCAGCGCCGACGCCATCGCCACCCGCGAGAAGCTCAGCCGCGAGGCGATCGATGGCTGGGCGCTGACGTCGCAGCAGCGCGCGGCGATGGCTCAGGCCGAGGGCCGCTTCACGCGCTCGCTGATTCCGGTGACGGATCCCGCGAGCGGCAAGCTGCTCCTCGATCGCGACGAGAGCGTGCGCGGCGACACGACGGCTGAGGGTTTGGCGAAGTTGGCGCCGAGCTTCGCGGCGCTGGGTGAGGCGGAGATCGCGCCGGGCCTGACGCTCGACGGCGCCGCGCGGCGGGTCTATCCCGAGCTCCCGACGATCGATCACCGACACACCGCGGGCAACTCGAGCGGCCTGGCCGACGGCGCCGCGGCGGTGCTGCTCGCCTCGGAGGCGTACGTGCGCCGAACGGGCGTGCGACCGCGGGCGCGCATCGCCTCCATGGCCGCGCTGGGCAGCGAGCCGGTGATCATGCTCACTGCGCCGGCGCCCACCGCGAAGAAGGCGCTCGGCCGCATCGGGCTCAGCCCGCGCGACGTGGACGTCTGGGAGATCAACGAGGCCTTCTCCGCGGTGGTGCTGCAGACGATGCGCGCCCTGGAGCTCGATCCGGAGAAGGTGAACCCCAACGGCGGCGCGATCGCGCTCGGACATCCGCTCGGCGCGACCGGCGCCATGCTGCTCGGCACCGCGCTCGACGAACTGGAGCGCACCGGCAAGCGGCGCGCGCTGGTGGTGCTTTGCATCGGCGGTGGCCAGGGACTCGCCACGGTGATCGAGCGCATCTGAAACGTTCGTGGCTCGTGGCCCCGAGCCACGAGCCACGAACGGGCCGGACTACTTCGCGAGCACCGCGCTGACCTCGAGGTCGATGTCGACCTTCTCGCCGACGAGCACGCCGCCGGCCTCGAGGGCCTGGTTCCACTTCAGGCCGTAGTCGGTGCGGTTCAGGCTGCCGCGCGCGGTGAAGGCCAGGCGCTGGTTACCCCAGGGATCCTTGCCGCCGCCCTCGCGGCTCACGTCGAGGGTGACCTCCTTGGTCACGCCGTGCAGCGTGAGATCGCCGACCAGCTTGAAGCTGTCGCCCTTGCCTTCGACGCGCTTGCTCACGAAGGTGAGCTTGGGAAACTTCTCCACGTCGAA
This sequence comes from Deltaproteobacteria bacterium, assembly GCA_018266075.1. Taxonomy (GTDB): domain Bacteria; phylum Myxococcota; class Myxococcia; order Myxococcales; family SZAS-1; genus SZAS-1. Next base: position 35,727 of record JAFEBB010000036.1, read on the forward strand.
GAAGTCGGGGCTCTTGAGGTGGCCGTCGCGCTTGGGCTCGTGGGTGTTGATGCTGGCCACGTCGATCTCCGCCTTCACCAAGCTCTTGCTCGCGTCGTCGTCATCCACGGTGATGGCGCCGCTGAACGCGCCAAACGAGCCGCGCACCTTGGCGATCATCATGTGCCGCACCGAGAAGTTCACGCCCGAGTGCGAGGGATCGATGTTCCAGGTCTGGGTCGACATATGTGTGCCTCCGAAAGGCCGCCCCACACGCGGGGCCGGCGAATGGGCCAAGGCATAACCGCGCAGCTTTTCTTTCGCAAGCCGCTTCTCAAAAGTAAGCACTGCGGCGCCGCCGACGTGCCGCGTATATTGGTGGAGATGACCATGAAGCGCGCCACCGACATCTGCCCCCGCTTCGAGGCTGCGGCCGAGCTCCTGGGCAAGCGCTGGACGGGGCTGCTCGTGCAGCAGCTCCTGGCCGGGCCGCGCCGGTTCTCGGAGCTGGCGTCGGCGATCCAGGTGAGCGAGCGGGTGCTCTCGGAGCGGCTGAAGGAGCTCGAGGACGCCGGCGTGGTGGTGCGCAAGGTGCACCCCGAGCCGCCGGTGCGCGTGGAGTACCGGCTCACGCCCAAGGGCGAGGCGCTCTCCGTGGTCGTGAACGCGATCGGCGAATGGGCGAACCGCTGGGTCGAGCCCAAGCCGGCCCGCGCGCGCAAGAAGACCGCTTAACCGATCGGCTTTATTAACCGATCGGTTAGGCGCGCTTCCGACGAGCGCCGAACATCGCCAGCGCGATCAGCAGCGAGAACGAGAGCTCCGCGCTGCTCGAGCCCGCCGAGCAGCCACAGCCGCCGCCCTTGCCGCCCGTGGTTCCGGTGGAGCCCGAGCTCGCCGCCGCGACGGTGCCCGTGGTGCCTTGGCTGGTGGAGCCCGCGCCGGTCGAGCCGGTGGTCTCCGTTCCCGTCGACGAGCCGCTGCCCGTGGTCGAGCCGGAGCCGGTCGATCCGGACGCGCCGGTCGATCCCGACGAGCTGGTGCTGGTGGTCTGGCCGGGGGCGGCGCAGATGCCGCTGGTGGTGTCGCAGGTCTGGTTCGCGCCCAGGCACTGGCCGCCGAGGTCGTTGCAGTTGGGCAGGCAGATGCCGGTGTCGGCGTCGCCGGTCTGCGTCGACGGATCGCACACGTAGCCCGCGCGGCAGCCGGTCTGCGTGCTCACCGTGCAGGTCTCGAAGCAGAAGCCCGAGTTCGACTCACAGATCGAGCCCGAAGGACAGCCGCACGCGCCGGTGGCGCCCGCGGTGCACTGCGCGCTGCAGTAGCCGCCGGGCAGGCCGCTGAAGTTCTGGGAGAGGCAGAAGCCGCCGGTCTGGCAGTCGCTGCGGTGCACGCAGGCGTCGCCGATGGCCGCGCCGGCCTTCCCGGGCGCGATGCAGGTGTGCGCGCACGCGTTGCAAACCTGGACGCTGGAGCAGTCCGAGTCCGCGTTGCAGCCCACCTGGCAGAAGCCGGCGTCGGAGCCGTTGAAGGGCGCGCAGTAGTTGCCCGCGGGGCAGGGATTCGTCGTGGCCGAGAGGTCGCAGGGCGCGAGGCACGAGGTCGGGCCCTCGGTCACGGTCACGCACACCGAGCCGCCATCGCAGGCGAGCGCGGCGCAGGCGTCGTAGGCGGTGCGCGGGCCAGCGTCGAGCGCGGGGCCGCCGTCCCACGGGCCGATCGCGAACGGACCGGCGTCGATGATGGCGCTGCCACCGTCGTCGATGCTGCCACCGTCGTCGATGCCGCCGTCCGCGAGGGCGCTGCCGCCGTCGTCGGTGCTGCCGGCGTCCACGTCACCCGCATCGGGCGCGCCCGCGTCCACCGCGCCCGCGTCGACGGACGGTGCGCACGGCGGCCAGGCCTCGGCGAGCGCGGCCACGTCCAGCGACCCCAGGCCGGTGGCCTCGTCGTAGCCCACGCCCGCGGCCGCGCCCTGCACCAGCCCGCCGTCGGTGCCCTGCACGGAGATGTCGCCGGTGGTGATGTCGTGGAACACCGCGGGGCCACTGGCGCCGTACTGCGCGCGCGCGAGCGCGTAGAGGGTGAAGTTCGGCGTGCCCAGCCGGCAGCCGCCGATGCGGTCGTTCACCGCCGCGAAGATGCCCGCCGCCATCGGCGAGGCATCGCTGGTGCCGTTGCCGCCCGGATCGATCTGGCCGGGCGCGCGATCGACGATCGCCACGCCGGGCTGGGTGGCCGCGAGCAGGGCCACGTCGGGCACCTCGCGGAAGCCGCCGTCGGTGGTGCCGGGCGCGAGCTGCCAGGGCGGCCGGGGGAAGTGGTTGCTCACGCCGCCACCGCCCGCGAGGAAGTTCTGCTCGTTCCAGGTGGTCTCGCTGCCGTACGCGGGGATGGCGCCGTTGGCGTCGAAGGAGCCGGTGAACATGGTGCCGCCGACGGCGGTCATGTACGGCGTCGACGAGGGGAAATCGACGGACGGCAGGTTCACGTTCGACGTGCCCGACTGCGTGCAGGTGAGCACGCCGTTGTCGCCCGAGGCGCTGAAGAAGGCGATGCCCTCGCTCACGCCCTGGGCCACCAGCGTGGCCACGGTGTCCATCTCGCCGGAGGCGAACTGCTCCTCGTCGAGCTCGCAGCCGCCGAAGCTGGTCGAGACCGAGGTGAGATCCGGGAGGTTGTTCACCACCTCGGCGTAGCCCGACTCGAAGAGCGTCCCCGGGGGCGCGAGCACCATGGTCACGCTCTGCACCAGCGGCGCGCCCACGGTCACCATCTCCGCGTCCATCTCCAGCTCGGTGCGCAGCCCGGGCTGGCTGTCCGGCTGGCCAATCACCAGCGGGAGCTGATCGATGGAGAAGCTCGCGGTGCTGTCGGAGACGTTCGCGTAGAACCAGGTGATGTCCGCGGGCTGCGGCATGTTGGTGCTGTTGGGCAAGCTGCCGACGACCGCGACCTTGGAGAGCTGGCCCGCGTAGCCCTGGGCGTGCAGCGCGTCCATGTCGTAGTACCGGCGCAGGTCCTGCGGGCCGAAGGTGTCCTGGTTGCGAGCGACGAGGCGGTGGTGGAAGCGCGCGCGCGTGTCCAGGCCGGTCACCGACTGCACCAGCACGGCGAGGTCCGCGGGCAGGTGCGGCGTGCCCTGGAAGGTGCGGTAGGAGCCCTCGGGCGCGCCGTCCACGTCGACGAGCCGCACGCCGAGGAGCTTCTGCAACTGCGACGCGGTGCCCTTCGCCTCGAGGTAGGTGCGGCCCGCGTAGCGCGTGACCTCCAGCCCGCCCTTCTCCAGCGCATGCACCAGCGCGTCGTACTGCTGCGGCGGCGTGCCGAACGCGTCGCCGAACTCCGCGGGCGTGAGCCACTGGCGGAACTGCGGCGAGCGCGGATCGTGCAGCGCGGCGATGTAGCGATCGAGCCCGGCGCGGTCGCGGAGCTTGAGGCCCAGCGAGATCGACTGCGCCGAGGTCGGCGAGGCGTCGCGGACCTGGGCGCCGGCGGGGAGCACGGGCGCACGCGCCGGGAGCGGGCTCAGCGGCGCTGCGGCGAGCGCGAGGACAAAGAGGGGAGCGAGCATCGGCGGGCCTTGGCAGAAAAGGGCGCCGCACCCTACCCGGCCTGGGTCGCGAACGGAACTGGCGGTGGATCAGCTCACCACGCGTAGTTCTTGAACCGCTCGCGCAGCTCGGTCTTCTTGAACTTGCCCGCGGAGGTGCGCGGGATGGTGTCGGTGAACACGAAGGCGTCGGGCAGCCAGAACTTGGCAAAGTTGGGCGCGAGGTGGTTCTTGAGCTCCTCGGCGGTGGCGTTCGCGCCGGGCTTGAGCACGACCACCGCGATGGGCCGCTCGCTCCACTTCGGGTGCGGCGCGCCGACCACGGCCGCTTCCCGCACCGCGGGATGGCCCATGAGCGCGTTCTCCACCTCGACGGAGCTGATCCACTCGCCCCCGCTCTTGATGAGGTCGCTCACGCGATCCACGAGCTGGATGCAGCCGCGCGAGTCCATGTTGGCCACGTCGCCGGTGCGAAAGAAGCCGTCGGCCGTCCAGCGCGCGGGATCGGTGTGGCTCGCGTAGCGCGCGGTGATCCACGGCCCGCGGATGAGCAGCTCGCCCGAGGTCTTCGCGTCGGTGGGCACGTCGCCCCGCTCGTTGCGCACGCGGATGTCGACCAGCGGCACCGGCACGCCCTGGCGCGCGCGGCTCTTGTACTTCTCGTCGGCGCTGGCGTTGGCGAGCTCCGGCGGCACGCGCGAGACGGTTCCAATGGGCGAGGTCTCGGTCATGCCCCAAGCGTGCAAAAGGGTCATGCCCAGGCGATCGAAGTCGCGGATGAGCTGCTCGGGTGCCGCCGAGCCGCCGACCACCATGCGCAATCCGGGCTGGAGCTTGTGCTGGCCCGGCTTCGCGTCCATCGCCTCGCGGATGCCGAGCCAGATGGTGGGCACACCTGCGGCGATGGTGACCTTCTCCTGCTCCATCAACTCCAACAGGCTCGCGGGATCCAGATGCGGCCCGGGCATGACCATCTTCGTGCCGGTCATCGCGCACGCGTAGGGCAATCCCCAGGCGTTGACGTGGAACATGGGCACCACGGGCAAGAGCGTGTCCGCGCGAGACAGGTGCAGGGAATCCGGCAAGGCGCTCACGAGCGCGTGAAGCAGCGTCGACTTGTGCGTGTAGACCACGCCCTTCGGCTTCCCCGTCGTGCCGCTCGTGTAGCAGCAGCCGAGCGCGTCGGACTCGGCCAGCACCGGCAACTTCACGTCGGCGGGCGCGCTGGCGAGGAACTTCTCGTAGTCCTCGCGCGCCCCGGCCACGGTACCCGTCGCGTTCACCACGAAGATCCGCTCGAAGAGATCCTTGCGCTGGAACTTGTCGCAGAGCGGAACCAGCGACTCGTCGAGGAGCAGGAAGCGATCCTTGGCGTCTTCGGCGATGAAGGCGACGTCGTCCGGATGCAGTCGCAGGTTGAGCGTGTGGCACACGCCGCCCGCGAGCGGGATTCCAAAGTACGCCTCGAGGTGCGCGGCATGGTTCCAGCTCAGCGTGGCCACGCGCTCGCCCGGCTTGAGGCCCGCGGCCACGAGCGCGCGCGCGAGCTTGCGCGCCCGGAACATGATCTCGCCCCAGGTGGTGCGGTGCAGGCTCCTGTCCGCGCGTCGCGAGACGACCTCGACGTTCTTGAAGAGCCCCTCTGCGCGCTCGACGAAGCGCTCCAGCGTGAGCGGCACGTCCATCATGGTTCCGGACATTTGAAGCTCCCGAGCGTCTGGCGAAGCACGGAGCATACAGCGGGCTTTCGTGCGAGCGCGCATTGAGCGATGGTGCGCGGCATGGGGGCGACCGAGAGCTCGCTGGCGGTGACGCGCGTCGACGGACGCAGCGTGGTGACCGCCTCGCACGCCAGGAGCCCGCTCAAGCTGCTCGCGCCGCGCAACCACGGCCACGCGGCATGGGTGTACCAGTCGAGCTACGGCGGCGGCTTCGTGGGCGCGGATGACATTTCACTCGCAGTGAATGTCGAACCGGGCTCGACGCTCTTCCTCTCCTCGCAGGCCGCGAGCCGCGCGTACGCGGGAAGCCAAGCGCGATTTTCCCTGCGCGCCACCGTCGCCGACGATGCCGCGCTCGTCTTCTGGCCGGATCCGCTGAGCTGCTTTCCCGGCGCGGACTTCGAACAGGTGCTGCACTTCTCGCTCGCAGCCAACGCCAGCCTGCTCGCCGTGGATGCGCTCTCGGCCGGACGCGTGGCGCGCGGCGAGCGCTGGGCATTCCAGAAGCTGGCGACGAAGCTGCACATCGCCGTCGCGAACGTGCCCGCCTTGCGCGAATCGCTCCTGCTCACGGCGGACGCAGGTTTGCTGTCCGCGCGGCTCGAAGGCATCGACGCGCTCGCAACCGTCGTGCTCGCGGGTCCCAAGCTCGCGCCCGCTTGTGCCCAGCTCGCGAAGTCGATCAACGAGCGTGGCTTGCAACCGCTGCGCGAAGCGACGCTGGTCACCGCGAGCACCTGGCCGTGGGGAATGGTGCTGCGACTCGCGTCACCGAGCGTCGACGCGCTGACCCACACGCTGCGTGAACTCCTGCAGGCGCACGCCCACGCGCTGCTTGGAGATGATCCCTGGGCGAGGAAGTGGTAGCGAGCCGCCGTGCGACTCTCTCCTCAAGAGCTCGACAAGCTCGTGCTGCATCAAGCGGGTTTTCTCGCGCAGAAGCGCCTCGCCCGCGGGCTCCGGTTGAACCACCCTGAAGCCGTGGCGCTCATCGCCACGCAGCTCCTCGAGCTCATCCGCGACGGCAAGAGCGTGGCCGAGCTGATGGACCTCGGGAAGCGCTTCCTCGGGCGGCGCCAGGTGATGGACGGCGTGGCCGAGCTCATCGCCGAAGTGCAAGTCGAAGGCACCTTCGCCGATGGCTCCAAGCTCGTGACCGTGCACCACCCCATCGCGCGCGAGGACGGCGATCTCGCGCTGGCGCTGCACGGCAGCTTCTTGCCCGCGCCGGACTTGAAAGTATTCGGAACCACCACCAGCCATGCGCCGCCGGGCGCCTATCGATTGCAGAGCGGCGAGCTCGAGCTCAACGCCGGACGGCGGTCGATTTCTCTCTCGGTGACGAACACCGGCGATCGGCCGATTCAAGTCGGCAGTCACTATGCATTTGTAGAAACGAATCGCGCCCTGGTCTTCGATCGCGCGGCCGCTGTCGGAATGCGGCTCGATATTCCTGCGGGAACGGCCGTGCGCTTCGAACCCGGCGAAGCGAAGACGGTGAAGCTGGTGGAGCTCGCCGGCAATCGCGTGGTGCGCGGCGGAAATGCGCTCACCGATGGACCGACGACGGACGCAAATGCGGTGCTGACGCGCGTTCAACAGCGCGGCTTCGGTCACCGGGGAGGCACGCCGTGAGCCACAAGATCTCGCGCCTCGCCTACGCCGACATCTACGGGCCCACGACCGGTGATTGCGTTCGGCTCGGCGACACCGATCTCTGGGCGCGCGTCGAGCGCGACCACACCGTCTACGGCGACGAGTGCAAGTTCGGCGGCGGCAAGGTGCTCCGCGAGGGCATGGGCCAGGCCGCCGGCGTGAGCGCGAAGGACGCCCTCGATCTCGTCATTACCAACGCGTTAATTGTCGATTACACTGGCATCTACAAGGCCGACATCGGCATCAAGCACGGCCGCATCTCCGCCATCGGCAAGGCCGGCAACCCGGACATCATGGCCGGCGTGACGCCCGGGATGATCGTCGGCGTGACCACCGAGGTCGTCGCAGGCGAGGGACTCATCGCGACCGCGGGCGGGATTGATTCACACATTCATTTCATCTCGCCTCAACAGATCCCGGTCGCGCTCGCGAGCGGCGTGACCACGTTCATCGGCGGCGGCACCGGACCCGCAACGGGCACCAAGGCCACCACCTGCACGCCCGCGGAGGATCAGCTCCGCTTGATGCTCCAGGCCACCGACGGCTTGCCCATGAACTTCGGCTTCACCGGCAAGGGCAATACCTCGAAGCCCGAAGGATTGGCCGAGCAGCTCGCAGCGGGCGCGATCGGCCTCAAGCTGCACGAGGACTGGGGCACCACGCCCGCCGCGATCGACTGCTGCCTTGCCGTCGCCGAGAAGCACGACGTGCAGGTCACCATCCACACCGACACGCTCAACGAGTCCGGCTTCGTGGATGACTCCATCGCCGCATTCAAGAATCGTACGATTCATACATATCACTCGGAGGGCGCCGGCGGCGGACACGCGCCCGACATCATCAAGGTCTGCGCGGTGCCGCACGTGCTGCCCAGCTCGACGAATCCCACGCGGCCGTTCACCGTCAACACGCTCGACGAGCACCTCGACATGTTGATGGTGTGCCACCACCTCGACGCCAAGCTGCCCGAGGACGTGGCCTTCGCCGAGAGTCGCATCCGCGGCGAGACCATCGCCGCCGAGGACATCCTCCATGACCTCGGCGCGATCTCCATGATGTCGAGCGACAGCCAGGCCATGGGCCGCGTAGGCGAAGTCATCAGCCGCACCTGGCAGACGGCTCATAAGATGAAGTCGCAGCGCGGCACGCTCGTGGGCGACGACGCGCAAGCGGACAACTGGCGCATCAAGCGTTTCATTGCCAAGTACACGATCAACCCTGCAATCGCGCATGGTGTTGCGGGCGAGATCGGCTCGATCGAGGTCGGCAAGCTCGCGGACATCGTGCTCTGGAGCCCGGCGTTCTTCGGCGCCAAGCCGGAGCTGGTGCTCAAGGGCGGCTTCATCGCCTGGGCCCAGATGGGAGACGCCAACGCGTCTATCCCCACGCCCGAGCCGGTGCAGATGCGGCCCATGTTCGGCGCCCACGGACTCGCCGCGGCGAAGACGTCAATCGCGTTCGTCTCCAGCGCGGCGGCGCAGGCCAACGTCGGCGCGCGCTACGGCCTGCAGAAGCCCACGGCCGCCGTGAAGGGCTGCCGCGGTCTCGGCAAGAAGGACATGAAGCTCAACGACGCGCTCCCGAAGATCGAGGTCGACCCCGAGAGCTATGAAGTTCGCGCCGACGGGCAGCTCCTCACGTGTGCGCCCGCGAAGAGCCTGCCGCTCGCGCAGAAGTACTATTTATTTTAAATGGATTCGCGACTCCTCCAGCTGGCCGACTCCGCGTTCCCCTCGGGGAGCTTCGCGCACTCGCTCGGACTCGAGGCGCTGCGGCAGCTCGGCGGGCTTCGCGGCGAGGAGCAGCTCGCGCTTCGGCTTCGCGAACTGTGCTGGCACACCGCCCATGGCGCCCTGCCCTTCCTGAATGACGCGCACGGGAACGATCCGATCGCCGCCGATCGGGCCGCCGACATCTTCTTGAGCCAGCACGTGGCGAATCGCGCGAGTCGCGCGCAAGGACAAGCGTTCCTGCTCGCGGCCGAGGCGGCGTTTGATAACGCTTCAGTGACATCGCTCCGTGGCTCGCTGCCGTGCGGGCACGTCGCGGTAGCGGTGGGCGCGGCGCTGAAGCTCGCCGGCTTCTCGCTGGATGATGCGCGGCGGCTCTTCCTCTTCAGCTCGGTGCGAAGCGCGCTCTCTGCGGCAGTGCGCCTGGGCGTGGTCGGGCCGTTGCGTGGGCAGAAGCTCTTGTTCGAGCTGCATCCCGAGCTCGATCGTGCGCTCGCTTCCACGCAGGGCTTCACTGGCGCCGACGCAGCCTCGATCGCGCCGCTCGTCGATTGCGCGCAAGGTGCGCAGGACCGGCTCTACTCGCGGCTGTTTCAAAGTTGATGATTGGAGAATTCGATGGTTCGCCACTCCCACGATGGCCACGGTGAGCACACCCACGACGGCGAGCACGGGCACACGCACGAGCACTGGCTGCATCCCGGCCTGTTCCACGAGCGCGACAAGCCGCTGAACCGCGACTACGCCAAGCGCTCGTTCACGGTCGGCATCGGCGGGCCGGTGGGAAGCGGCAAGACCGCGCTGGTGCTCGCGCTCTGCCGCGCGCTGCGCGAGAGGCACTCGCTGGGCGTGGTGACCAACGACATCTTCACCCGCGAGGACGCCGAGTTCCTCACGCGCAACGAGGCGCTCGCTCCCGAGCGGATCCGCGCGGTGGAGACCGGCGGCTGTCCGCACGCGGCGATCCGCGAAGACATCACGCCCAACCTGCTCGCGCTCGAAGAGCTCATGAAGAGCGTGAAGCCCGAGCTCTTGATCGTCGAGAGTGGCGGCGACAACCTGGCCGCGCAATACAGCCGCGAGCTCGTGGACTATACAATATATGTGATTGACGTCGCCGGCGGCGACAAGGTGCCGCGCAAGGGCGGCCCGGGCATCACCCAGTCGGATCTCCTGGTCATCAACAAGACCGACCTCGCGCCGAGCGTGGGCGCGAGCCTGGAGGTCATGGCCCGCGACGCCAAGAAGATGCGCGGCGATGGCCCGGTGGTGTTCTCGCAAGTGACGCGCGCGGTCGGCGTCGACGAGATCAGCAAGCACGTCCTCGGCGCTTGGCGCGAGGCCGTCGCGACGAAGTAGTCAGTGCCCCTCGTCGTCGCGCTGGGCAGGGGCCGGCTCCGGCTCCACCGGCTCCATCTGATCGATCGACTCGGGCTGATCGCTCGCCTCCGACTCCGGCGCGGCCTCGGGCGGCACCACGTACCACTGCCGCCCGTGCTGCTGGCGGCGGAGCAGCCCCTCGCGCTCCATCGCCGCGAGCAGCTTGTTGAAGCTCGAGAAGCCGTGATCGCGCTCGTCGAAGTCGGGCTCCTTGCGGACGATCGTCTCCTTGATGAACGACGGATTGATCGGCTGCGTCGCGGCCGCGAGGAGGTTGTGCACCACCTCTCGCGCCACCTCGGGCACCTCGCCCGTCTCCGGCAGCTCGGCCTTCTCGCCCTTCTCGGTCTTCTCAGCGCCGCGTCCACCGCGACGCCCACGACCGCCGCGACCGCGCCGGCCGCCGTCCTTCGCGCCCTCGGCCTTCTCCTCGCCGCGGCGCTCGGTGTCGGGCTTCAGGTAGATGAACTCGTCGCAGGCCTTCACGAAGAACGGCGACGTCGCTTCCTTGATCGCCAGGCCAATGACGATCTTGTTGTTCTCGCGCAGCTTGTACGCCAGCGGGCAGAAGTCGGAGTCACCGGAGGCGATCACGAAGGTGTCGATGTGCTCGCGCGCGTAGCAGAGCTCGAGTGCGTCGATGACCAGGCGGATGTCGGCGCTGTTCTTCCCCGCGCGCGTGGACGGCGGCACGTCGACGAGCTCCACGCCCGCCTCGTGCAAGGTGCGCGTGGCCTCGCGGAAGCGCGCCCAGTCGCAGTACGCGCGCCGGAAGACCACCTTCCCCTTCTCCAGCAGGCGATCCAGCGAAGGCTGAAGGTCGAACTTCGACGCCGAAACCCCCGTGTTGGTCACCAGGTTCTCGAAGTCGATGAAGAGTGCGATGCGGCGCTCAGCGGTCATGGGTGCCCTCGGTGACCACTCGATAACACGCCTGCCCCGCGCACGCGTGGTCAAGTTCTACGATTTGGCGTCGGTCTTGAACATCAAGGGCGGCACGCGCCGATGAGCACCGCTTGGCCACGCGAGCGGTGCCGTAGCGGCCGATGTAGCGCGCCACCTCGCCGCCGCGGTGGAGTGCCCCACGTGGATGGCCTTCTGCAGATCCAGCGCCTTCACCAGCGCGGCGAGGTCGTCGGCGTAGGTGTCCATGTCGTTGCCGCGCCAGGGCTGGCTGGAGCGCCCGTGCCCGCGGCGGTCGTGGGCCACGCAACGGAACCCGCGCGAGGCCAGGAAGAGCATCTGGTCTTCGAACGCGTCGGCGGAGAGCGGCCAGCCGTGGCTGAACACCACCGGCTGCCCGCTGCCCCAATCTTTGCAATAAATCCGGGTGCCGTCCTCGATGACGATCGAGCTCATGAGTGTCTCTCCGGGTCGACGCAGGCGCGACCACGCGGAAGGCTAGGATCTGCGCCGCGCGCCGCACTCCCCGGCCAGCGGCTGTGAGGGGCCCGGGTTCGCGCGGGAGACGCAGCGGGCGCACGGGCGACCATGACGCACCCCGCTCTCCCCGTGAAACGCCAGGTGGATGAGCGAGGGCTTGGTGCCCTGCTGAGGCCTGCTGCACTTTCGCGCCGCGTGACCTCGGAGTCGCCCGTCGGGTTGGAGTTCGACGAGTTCAGGCCCGGCACCGCGTGGTGATCGAGCCCGGCCAGGTCACGGCCGAGCGGCTCACGCTGAACTAGCCGTCAGCGTCGGCTCAGCCGCAGCGGTTGTTGCCGTGGCAGTTGTTCGAGCAGCAGTCGGAGTCCTGCTGGCAGCTGCCGCCTTGCTGCGCGCAGCTGCTGGTGGTGCCGCTCGAGCCGGTGCTGCTCGAGGACGAGTTGCTGGTGCCCGTGCCCGTGCTGCTCGCGCTGCCGCTGCTCGTGCCCACGGTTCCCGAGCTCGACGAGGACGACGCCGTCGCCGAGGCGCTCGACGACGAGCTGCCATGCGTGTTGCCGCGGGTGGTGCCGGTGGAGCCCGTCGAGGCGCTGGTCGCGCTGGAGCCGCTCGAGCTCCCGATGGTTCCCGTGCTCGCGGTGCTGCCCGAGCTCGAGGTCTCGGTCGAGGTGCTGCCGGTCGAGCCGGCGCTCGAGCCGGAGGCCGACCCGCTTGCGTCGCCGCCGGGCACCGCGCAGACGCCGTCGATGCAGGCGAAGCCGTCGGCGCAGAGGTGGGTCGCGTCGCAGGCGAAGGTCTCCGTGGCCGGGTCCACGGTGTTGGAGCCGCAGGCCGCGAAGGCCAGCGCGAGGGCGGCGACGAGCTTTCGACTCACGGAAACCTCCCGGCCACCGCCACGCCCGAGGGCGTGGGCACCACCGCGACCGGCCGCGAGTAGATCCAAAGCCCCACGCCGGCCGCGAGCACCGCCGCGCCCGTCGCGCCCAGGAACACCGCCGTGGAGGCGCGCGAGTTGCCCTCGCTGTAGAGGCTGAAAGCGTCCTGCTGGCTGAGACCGGTGACGCGGCCGTTGGCGTCCTTGGCCGCATTGGCGAGCTTGCTGCGGTCGGAGCTCGCGCCCAGCGCGAAGGAGGTGCTCCCCGCGAGGAGCGCCACGCCCGCGCCCGCCACCGCGTACGAGTACGGTCGCAGCGCGGAGTGGTCGGCGGGGGCCGCGTCGGCCTTCAACGAGAGGGGCACGCCCGGCGCGGCCTTGGCCATGAGCGGCGCCGTCGGCGCACCCAGGGCGAGCAGCGTCGCGCCCGCAGGGCCCAGCAGCTCGGCCCAGTACTTCACCTCGGTCGCGGGCGTGATGGGCGCCACGATCTTGCCGTCGGCGGGGACGGCGACCGTGGTCGGCGTGCCGTTGACGTTGAGGCGCACCTGGGTGGCGAGCTTGAGGGCGGCGTCGTGGACCTCGAGCACCACGGCCTGCACCTGCCCGTTCGCGGAGATGGGATCGGCGGGCTCCACGCTGAGCGGCGCGGCCGCGGCGAGCCAGGCCTTGGCCTCGGTGAAGCGGCTCGAGACCTTCGGGCTCCACGACGCGCTCGGGGCGGTGTCCGGGGCCAGGTAGAGCAGCTCCTTGAACGCCGCGGTGGACTCGTCGGCCTTGCCCACGATGGCCTTCACCTCGCCGGTGAGGCTGAGCAGCGCCAGCAGCGTGGCCCGGTCGTTGCCGTCGGCGGAGAGGCCGGCGCGGAGCGCGGTCTCGGCCTTGTCGTAGCGCAGCGCCGCCATCTCCGAGCGGGCCTGGTCCAGGGGGGCGGGAGGCGCGGCCGCGGCGGCGAGGAGCGCAACGCAGGTGAAGAGCATGGGTCTTCGAGCCTAGCCCAGTCGATGTCGACGAGCGACGACGTGCCAGGCAGCGACGACCTCCCCTCTCGCGGGTAACAGCCGCTACCCCTTGCGCGTGCGGGTGTCCGCGGCCTTGCGCGCGGCGGCCCGGCGACCCGCGGTCCCCTTGGTGGCCACGGCCTTGCGCGCGGCCCTCCGGCGCTGAGCCGGCCCGCGGCGCTTGGCCGCGGACTTGGCCTGCTTGGAGAGCGCGCCCGAAGATGCCGCGCGACGCGTCTCACGGCGCAGCGCCCGGGCCACCGCCCGACTCCGCCGCGCGGACCTGGGGCGCGGCGACTTCGCGCGGGCGAGATCCTGCTCGGCCTTCTTGCGGATCTGCGGCGTGGCGCGCTCGGGCGGCGGCGGTGGCAGCTTCACCCCCGAGCGCCGGGCCTTGGAGAGCCCGATGGCGATGGCCTGCTTGGGCGAGCGCGCGCCGTGCTCACCCTCGCGGATGTGGCGCATCTCCTCGTGCACGAACTCGCCGGCCTGCACCGACGGCGACTTGCCCGCGGCGGCGTCGGCGCGCGCCCGGTCGATCACCCACTTCCCTGGCATGGCTCCTCCGAAGCGCGCTCAGTGGCGCTTGAAGTACTGCACCGCCCGCTCGTGTCGCAGCGCGGCCTCGCGGGTGGGGAAGGTGCCGAGGTTTCGCCGCTTGCCCGTGCGCGGGTTCTTCTTGCGCGAGTACAGCCGGAACCGGCCCGTGGACAGCTTGCGGATCATCGCGACACCTCGGCCCAAACCGTAGGGCGCCGATGTCGGGAAGGCTCGCCTGCTCGGATGCTCCTGCGATCTCCGGATGTTGGTCGCCTTCAGATTTCGTGAATCTGCCGCCGGGGCCGCGACACGTAGCCATGCGGGCGGACGGAGCGGCCGATGCTCTCGGTGGTGGCGGTGCTGCAGCTCACACTGGCGGTGGCTGGCGACGCGCCGGCGCCGGTGCCGGTGGTGCGCGCCGACGATGCCCAGCCGGTGGTTCTCTCGTTCTCGGGCCCGAAGTTCGGCGCCGCCCTCGACGTCGGCCTGCCCACGGGGATTCAGCTCGCGCCGTACGTGCGCCCGCTCGAGTGGCTGCAGCTCGACCTGGCGCTCGCACACGACGGCGCCGCCTTCGGCCTGGGCGGCGGGCTCACGCTGGGCGCGCTGGAGTCGTCGTTCACGCCCACCCTGAGCGTGGATGGCGGACACTTCTTCCGCGGCGACCCCTCCGGAAACCTCGGCTCGGTCACCGGCCTGAACCTCGCGAAGTACACCTGGGCCAAGCAGTTCGACTTCGATCATGTCGAGGCCCAGGCAGGCGTCCTCTTCGGCTGGCCGAGCGCGCGCTTCTACGTGCGCGCGGGCATCAGCTACCTGCACGCGACGCTGCACGACTTCCAGGCCTCGCTGCAGTCGGCGACCCACGACACCACCCTCACCGCCGCCGATCCCACCCTCACCGCGATCGCTCCCTCGGCGCGCGCGGGCATGATGGTGAGCTTCTGATGCGCGCCCTCGTGCTCAGCGCGCTGGTGCTGGTGGGCTGCGGCGCCACCATCGACGAGCCGTCCATCTGCAAGACGCTGAAGGACCAGGCCGTCCCCGGTGCGGTGGGACTGAAGGCGATCACCGTGCCCGTGGCGCTCGATCTCCGGCCCGAGCTCAAGACCCTGGGCGTGACCGAGGGCCGCGCCGAGCTCTCGCAGGTCACGCTGCACGTGGTCGACGGCGTGAGCGATCTCGGCTTCCTCACTTCACTCCGGGTGAACCTGCTCCAGCCCAGCGACGGCGGCGAGCTGCAGCTCATCGACTACGAGGGCGTCACCGCGCCCACCACGCTGGTGCTCGACGGCGGCGGCGGCGACATCCTCCCCGAGGCGCTCGCGGGGCCCCTGCAGATGCAGCTCTCGCTGGTGGGCGATCTGCCGGAGAGCACCTGGCACGCCGACGTGAGCGTGTGCCTCTCGGCGCAGGCCGACGTCGGGCTCAAGCTCTAGCGTCGGGCGCTGCGCGCCTGCTCATCGGCGAGCCGCAAATGAAAGTCGGCCGCGTGGAAGAAGACCAGCTTCACGTCGCCGGCCACGATCTCGTCGCCCGTGGTCAGCGTGCGCGGCGTCGGGGTGAGCGGTGCGCCGCGGTGCGAGGCAGGCTGCGCGTCCTGCCCCAGCGCCACCGCGTACACGCCCGGCCCGGTGCAGCTCAGCGCCAGCTGCCGACGCGAGAACGTCGCGTGGTCGATGAGCAGCTCACAGTCCTTGTGGCGCCCCGCGGTGAGCTGCTGGCCTGGCGCCATCACCAGCTCGTAGCAGAGCGCGTCGCCCGCTTTGGGCATGTTCCCGCGCGAGGAGCCCATGGTGCTGTGCTCTTCGGCGTCGCGCGCCGGCGGCGCCCACTTGTCGGGCTCCCACACCAGCCAGCCGCCCTTGTAGCGCCGCGCAAACTCCGCCGGCGAGTGCGCGTAGTGCACCGTGAGGAACGAGAGCAGCGACGCGCGCGCGGTCGGAGGGAGGGCCACGACCGGATTCTATCGCGATCGCCGCGCGCCGAGCACACCAGCGCCCACCGGGGACCGCACGGCGCAATGTAACCTTTTGGTTCACAAGCCCGGGAACGAAATGGTCATCGCCTGCCAGGGCGGCGGGTTGGCCGTGTTCATGAGCAGCTCGGACTGAGGGGCCCTGGCATCAAGACGCGAAATTCGTTAATGGGCGGCGCCCCAGGAGCTGCCCATGCGTTCGACCACCCTCGCCGCGTTCTGCCTCGCGCTCATCGCCCTCGCCGGCTGCCAGAAGACCCGCGCCGGCGCCTGCGGCAGCGACGCCGACTGCGCCCACAGCCCGCTCGGCACCAAGTGCTCCGCGAGCAACAAGGTCTGCGTGCAGTGCACCATCGGCTCGGAGTGCCCGAGCGGCGTGTGCCGCTCGAACGGGACCTGCGCCGCGTGCGGCCCGAACGTGGCCTGCCTCGCCGGCCAGACCTGCGACGCCGCGAGCGGCACCTGCCAGGCGAGCTGTCCCTCGTGCACGGCCGGCCTGCACTGCCTGGCCGGCAGCGACACCTGCGTGGCCTGCCTGAAAGACGGCGACTGCGCGGCGGGCCAGACCTGCGGCGCCGATCACACCTGCCACGCCGGCTGCGACGCGCAGCACCAGGCCTGCAGCGGCAGCCAGGTCTGCGACGTGGACGCGGGCAGCTGCGTGGCCTGCAACACCGGCGGCGACTGCACCGCCGCGACGCCGGTCTGCGACCCCTCGACGCACACCTGCGTGGTCTGCGACGTGGACGGCGACTGCCCCGGGGGCCAGGTCTGCGGCAGCGACCACACCTGCCACGCGGGCTGCAACGCGGGCCATCCGGGCTGCACCACGGGCCAGGTCTGCGACACCGACGGAGGCGACTGCGTGGCCTGCGTGTCGAACTCGGACTGCGGAAGCGCCACGCCCGTCTGCGATCCGTCCACGCACACCTGCGTGGGCTGCGACACCAACACCGACTGCCGCGGCGCCACGCCCATCTGCGACGGCTCGACCCACACCTGCGTGGGCTGCGACGTGGACGGCGACTGCCCCGCGGGCCAGGTCTGCGGCTCGGACCACGCCTGCCACGCGGGCTGCGACGCGAGCCACGCCTGCGCCACCGGCCAGGTCTGCGACGCGGACGCGGGCTCGTGCGTGGGCTGCCTGGGCAACGGCGACTGCAGCGGCGCGACGCCCGTCTGCGACTCGGGGAGCCACACCTGCGTGGGCTGCGTGAGCAGCAGCGACTGCAGCGGCGCGACCCCGGTGTGCAACCCGGCAGATCACACCTGCGTGGCGTGCGACGTCGACACGGACTGCGCCGCGGGCTCCATCTGCAACCTGCACGCCTGCACCCCGGGCTGCAGCGCAACCCAGGCGTGCCCGACGGGCCAGCAGTGCGATCTCACCAGCGGCACGTGCGTGGCCTGCGTCGATGACAGCGGCTGCCCGAGCTCGTCGGCGCCGCGCTGCGACACCACCACGCACACCTGCGGCGCGTGCATCCCCGGCGCGACCGACAACTGCCCGGCGGGCGAGCACTGCGGCACGGGCGATGTCTGCGTGCGCGGCTGCAAGACCGGCGCGGACTGCGCGTCCGGCACCTGCGACGCGAACCACAACTGCACCGGCTGCACCGGCGACAGCGAGTGCGTCGCCGGCGACGTCTGCCAGAGCGGCACCTGCACCGCCGCGTGCGATTCGAGCAACCCCTGCGGCGGCAGCGCCACCTGCTGCGGAAGCCACTGCCTCGACACCCAGAACGATCCCAACAACTGCGGCACCTGCGGCCACGTCTGCGGGAGCGGCTCGTGCTGCGGCGGCCAGTGCGTCACGCTCGACACGACCGCGAACTGCGGCACCTGCGGCAACACCTGCGGCGTGGGTCAGGGCTGCTGCACCGGGAGCTGCCAGCCGCTCAACTCGCTGCAGAACTGCGGCGCGTGCGGCAACACCTGCAGCGCCGGCCAGTTCTGCGACGGCACCGCTTGCCACGACCCGACCTATCCGAACTTCTGCGCCAACAAGAACGTGTACGAGCTCTACGACAACACCACGAGCGACAACGCGGCCAACGACGTGATGGTCTCCACCATCGTCGCCAACTGCCCGGCGACCACGGCCGTCACGCGCGGCAACATGAGCGACCCGCTCCTCGTGAACCAGGACGGCGGCGAGCCCATCGCCGGCGCGGGCTCCACGTTCGTGCTCGCGGGCGGCCCCGCGGCGGCCTCGGTGAGCGTGGTGAAGTGGCTGGAGCAGACCGAGAAGGCCACCGACGTGTTCTTCAAGTTCGGCGTGGGCCAGTACGAGTTCGACTACCGCGACGGCGGCGTGGCGGCGTCCATCGTCACCACCACGCCCAACCACGACCTCTTCGTGGTGGAGCTGGTGCCGGATCCGAACGGCGGCACGCTCTCGCTCATCGGCTACGGCGTGGGCGGCCAGGGCACGGCGGCGGCGGCCGTCTACTACGCGCAGACCATGCTGCCCAACGCGACGAGCTTCCCCGACAGCTGGTACCTCGTCGACTGGCAGAGCGCCAAGGGCGACGGCGGCAAGCCCGCAGCGAACGACGTGTACACCATCGTCAGCCACGGCCGCTGACGCTCACCTCTTCTTCGCGGTCACGCACTTCCCCGCCTCGCACGCGGCGCGGAAGCTCTCGAGCGGCGCCACACTCGGCGGCTTGCTTGGCAGGGACCGCCACGTAGGCACCGGCCCGACAAATGGCGCGGAGGTCCGGGTTGGCCTTGGTGGGCGGACACGGCGGCTCGGGCGGGGCGCAGTCGACCTTCGCGCAGCGGCTCCGTTGCGCTTGCGCTTCGGCTTTGGGCTTGGCCTCCGGATCCGAGCGGCAGCCACAGCAGCTGCCGAGATCGGTGATCACGCAGTCGGCGTCGCGCACACAAGCCGGCGTCGCGGGCGCAGCCAAGAGAGCCATCGCGAGCATGAGCGCAGGGACCATCGATAAATCCTACTCGACGGCTATCAACTGCACATACTTATAAATCCGGCGATCGAGCGGCACGCGCACGTCCAATCCGCCCTCGACCTCGTCGAAGCTCCCGGTGACCACCGCGCTCGGCATGGGCGGGCTCACGCTCACTACCAGCGTGAACGACCAGATGCTCCGGATGGAGCTCCCGATTCCCATGCCCTTCTCCGGCGGCACCGGGAGCTGCATCGCGCCCGAGCGCAGCTCCGCCATCACCTGGGCGTCGAGCGCGGGATCGTTCGAGGCGTGAATCAACTCCACGCTCTGCAGGAGCCCGCCCTTGCCCTGGGTGATCCGAACGACGGTCTGGTTCACCTGGCGGAAGCTGTCGAGGAAGCGCTCGCGCAGCTCGCCCATCTCCTGGATCGAGGTGAGAGGGCCGCCCATGGATTCGGCGTCGGGCGTGCCCAGCGTGCCCGTCTTGGCGTACTGCTCGGCGACCTTCTGCCAGGCGCGCAGCCCGGTGGCGAGGTTCTCTCCGAGCTGTGCGGTGTTGTCGACGAGGCTGTCGGGCCGAACGTGCCCTTCGGGCTTCCAGCTCTTGGCCAGCGCCTTTCCCACGCGCGAGAAGTATGGATCGATCGCGCCCCGCGCCACGCGATCGCGGCCCAGGCCCTCGGCGATCATCGCCCGCGCGCGCTCGTTGGGATCCTCGAGGCGCTCCGGCGCCACGATCTCCCGCTCTGGCCGCGGCTTCGGCGCCGGCTGCTCGACGATGAAGGCATCGGCGTGGCTGGCCTCGTCCATCGCCGCGCGCGCGAGATCTGGCGCGGGCTGCGGGGGCGGTCGCGGCGCAGGCGACGGCCCGGGCTCGGGTGCGCTGGGCGTCGGCGCGGCAGCGACGGGCGCCGGCACGTAGACAGGCTTGGCGGCCTGGTGCGGCGCGGACTTCACGGGCGGTGAAATCGGCGTGGCCACCGGCATGGGTGGCGGCGGCTTCGTTCGCTCCACGACCTCGAGATCAATCTGGATGGGAGCCGGAGGCTTCGGCGGCTGGCGCGGGGTCTGTCGCACCAGCAGCGCCGCCAGGCCGAGGTGCACGAGCGCCGAGAGGACGACGCTCCATGCGGCGACTGAGCGGCGGCGACGGATCGACACGATCACATCTTAGTCATTTCAGCGTTCCCGGCGTGCAATGCTCGGTCTCCGACGCTCGCCGATCCGGGGATTGATAATTATGAAGCGCGTCGCACTGGGCTTCTCGGTGCACACGGGCTGGGCTGCGCTCGTGGCCGTGTCGCAAACCCACGAGGTCGTCGATCGTCGGCGCGTGGAGATGATTCCCGGCAGTGATCCCGAAGCACCGCCGTTCGTGTACCACGCCGCGCGACACCTCCCGCTCGCGAAGGCCGAGCGCTTCCTCCACGGGCAGCAGGACCTCGCACGATCGCGGGCGCGCGAGGCGCTCCAGGCCATGGCTCGCGACTTCAAGCTCGTGGCCGCCGCCATCCCCGTGGGCGAGCGGCCGGTGACGTCGCCGCTCGCGTCGATTCTGGCGAACCACTCGCTCATCCACGCTGCGGAGGGCGTGCTCTATCGCCAGGTGATTCGCGAGGCGCTCGAAGAACTGAAGATCGACGTCTGTGAGATCCCGACCAAACAGTTAACTTCGCGCGCGGCCAAGGTGTTGAAGGTCAGCGAGCCGGAGCTCGTCGAGCAGGTCGTAACCACGGGCCGTGCTGCGGGGCGCCCGTGGGCGAAGGATCAGCAACAAGCCTTCATGGCTGCGCTCATCGCACTCGCAGATTGAGCTTTCTGTAGAATCGCCGAACTTTCCTGGGAGGGATTCATGCACGCACTCGCGATTTCTCTGATGCTCGTCGTCGCTGCACCCGGTGGTGGCAAGCACGGGGGTCCCTGCAAAGAGGACGCGGAGAAGCTCTGTCCCGGCATGCACCCCGGCGACGGCAAGTTCCACGAGTGCATGAAGCAGCACCTCGACCAGCTCTCCGACGCCTGCAAAGAGAAGATGGCGGAGCACAAGGAGCACGCCGAGGAGTTCCACAAGGACTGCGCCGACGACGTGAAGAAGCTCTGCGGCGACGTGAAGCCCGGCGGCGGCCGGATCATCGAGTGCCTCAAGCAGAAGCAGGCCCAGGCCTCGCCCGCGTGCCGGACCGTGCTCAACAGCAAGGGCGAGCACGGCGGCGGCCTGCCCACCCCGCCCGCTCCGCCGCCCGCGCCGACGAAGTAACCAATCGGTTAACAGGTCTCAGCTCTTGCCGACGGTCACCGGGGCGCTGCGGCCCTTGGCGCCGCACGCCTCGGGGTGCACCACCACGTGCGCCTTCCAGCTGGCGGTCTTCGCCCCGAGCTGGGTGAGCGCCTCGACGCACGCCTTCTCGCTGATGGCTTGCGGCCGCGACCCATCGCCGGGGCTGAAGTTCGAAGAGATGACGAACGACTCCTCGCCGCGCGCGCTCTTCAGCTTGTAGACCAGCGAACCGCCGCCCTCGGGGCCGTAGCTGTCGACCTGGATGAGCGTGGTGGCGCCGTCGTCGCTCTTGGCGATGGGCGTCTCCTCGCTGTGGATGCTCATCGCCAGCGACGTGGACGACGCGAAGACGACGGTCAGCACGAGGGCGGTTCGAAGTCGGCTCATGCTCAGATTCTACGCGCGAGGCGTGCGAATCGGCCTTCCGGCAAGGTATTGTCGCTGGGTCTTTTCCCGCGGGGCAGCACCCATGGCCGCCATCGGCCGCTACCAGGTTCTCGCGAAGATCGCCGCCGGCGGCATGGCCGAGGTGTACCTCACGCGCACGCAGGGCCTGGCCGGCTTCAGCAAGGTCGCGGCGGTGAAGCGCATCCTGCCTCACGTGGCGCAGAACCCGGAGTTCATGCAGCTGTTCGTGAACGAAGCGAACCTCTGCCTGCAGCTCTCGCATCCGAACATCGTCGAGACGCTCGAGTTCAGCCAGGACGGCGACTCGTACTTCCTGGCCATGGAGTACGTGGACGGCGCCACGCTCCGCGACCTGCTCCGCGCCGCCGCCGACAAGGGCCAGCGCCTGCCGATGGGCGTGGCGCTGAAGATCATCTCCCTCACGCTCGAAGGCCTGGGCTACGCGCACGCGCTGCGCGACAACGCCGGCAAGCTCCAGAACGTGGTGCACCGCGACATCTCGCCGCACAACGTGCTCGTGGCCCGCTCCGGCGCGGTGAAGGTCGCCGACTTCGGCATCGCCAAGGCGGCGAGCGTGCCCAGCCTCACCAAGACCGGCCAGGTGCGCGGCAAGGTGCGGTACATGTCGCCCGAGCAGATCAACGTCGGGCCGCTGGATTCGCGCAGCGATCTCTTCGCCGTCGGCATCACGCTCTTCGAGGTGCTCACCGGACATCGGCCGTTCGCAGGCGAGAGCGAAGCCGAGGCGATGGTGTCCATCACCAACGAGCCGCCCACGCCGCTCTCGCAGTACCTGCCGCAGGTCCCCGAGGGCCTGCAGGCGGTGCTCGATCGCGCGCTGGCGAAGAACCCGGCCGATCGCTACGCCGACGCGGGCCAGATGCAGGCCGACGTCGAGGTGGTGCTGGTGAAGCTGGGCCAGTCGGTGAAGGGCGCCGACATCGCCGCGGTCGTCGGCGCGCTCTGCGAGCGCCGCGCGGATCTGGCTGCGGCCATCGCCGACTCCGAGCCCGCGCCGCTGGCTGCACCTCAGGCGATTCCCGAGCCGGTGTTTCCCGGGCCCACGCACGTGGATCCGGTGGTGCGCAGTGCCGGCAAGCTGCGCGCCGCGCCGGCCGCGACCACGTCCGAGCCTGCGGCCACGCGCGCTGAAGGCCAGCTCCGCAGCAACCCGCGCATCCCCGTGGTGCCGCAGACCGAAGACGTCATCACCGATCGGCAGCAGGCCGTCTCGCGGCCGGCCCAGGTCACGGATCCGCAGGACGTGGAGACGGCGCGGCGCGACGCGGCCCAGCGGCCCGTTCGTCCCGCGCCCGAGGTCGATGTCCCTGCCACCGCGCGGATTCCCTCGGTCGTGCGGCCGTCGGTGGAGCCCGCGCAGCAGAACCGCACCGGGCTCTGGGTGGGCGGGCTGGCGCTGCTCGGCGTCGGCGTGGCGCTCGCAGTGTCCGCGGAGCTCGGCCGCGAGCGAAACCCGGAGACCCTCGACGTGATTGCGGTGAAGCCCGCCGCCAAGCCCGCAACCGAACTGCCCGACGCCGGTCCGAAAGAGACGAGCATCGCCCAGGCGATCAAGGACGCGCCCGACTCGGGGCCCATGGTCGTCGCCACGGTTTCCGAGCCGCCGTCGCTCCCGCCGCTGCCTGCGGATCCCACGCCCGCGATGCCCGCGCCTGCGCCCGAGTCCGGAGGGGGCGGCGGCAAGAAGGTTTGGAAGAAGCTGATGCTCCCGCGCGGCAACGTGGCCACGGTCGGCTTCGAGGACGAGGACGGCATGGCGATCATTCCCGAGAAGCCGTCGGAGTGGGAGCCGCGCGTCGGCACCGGGACGATCAAGGTCCACCTTCTGGGCCGCGCGGCGATCGCGGTCGACGACACCGAGCACGGCGTGGTCCACGACCTCAACGTCACGGTGCAGGCCGGCGAGCACCTGGTGCGCGTGTGGGCCCTCAACGGGCAGAACCAGTCCTACAAGGTGCTGGTGCGCCGCGATGAAACCAAAACGTTAAATTTTGGGTTCTAGGTCGCCGCGAGACTCAGCGCGAAGTTCACGCTGTTCACGTACGTCTGCAGCGCCTTGTAGAGCAGCGCCGCGATGGTGTCGTGCTGGTTCACGGGCCAGCTGAACACGAGCAAGCCCGCGCCGAGCAGGATCGCGAAGGTCACGGTGGAGTACTCCACCATCGCCTGGCCGCGCTCGCTCTGGAGCAAGCGGATCCATCGGCGCAGCGCGCGTCGCGGGCTCATGGCGCGCGCTCCTCGGCGGGCGGCGCCTCCACCGTGTGAAGCGCGGTCACCACCGTGCGCACCTGCGGCGCGTGGAACGTGGCCGAGACGCGCCACTGGCCGTCCGGCACGCGGAACGTGGCCGCGTTCTCCGACTGCTCGATGACCTGCGCGCCCTGCTCGCCAAACGTGCGGGTGTAGAACGCAATGACGTCCTGCGGGCTGTCACCCGACTCGAAGTTCACCTGCACGCGCTTCACTTCACCATCGATGAAGGTCATCGACGCCGGGTCTTGCGCCTTCGGATACGGCGCCAGCCCGCCGAAGCGCTCGGCCTGCGCGCGGTCGAGGTCATGCACCAGCGGCTGCATGTCGGCGAGCGCGAGGAACACCATGGTCCGCCTATCCGGGCTGGGCACGGCGATGACGGAGAGATCCAGGTCGTGCGCCTCGTCGAGCACGGTGACGCTCGGGTACGGGAACTTGGTGACCATGTCCCCGTTGCCGATCATGGGCAGGCCCAGCTTCTTGAAGTGCGCCTCGTAGAAGTCGAGCACCTTTCGCGGCGGATCGTTGGTCATGAACGACTGCACGTTCATGGGCACGCCGTGCGCCTCGATGGCGTCGCCCACCGGAATGCGGCCTTCGGTGGCGCCTGGATAGTTCGGAAAGAGCGCGTCCACCGCGGCCTGGCCGGTGCGGGGCGACGACTCCGCGGGCTTCGCGGGCTGCGCCGGAGCGGGCGCCGTCGCCGGCGCCGCAGCGAGCCACGCGAGGGCCAGCTGAAGCTTCACTTGCCGTCCTCCGACCACGCCTTCACGCCCATGTAGTGGCCTGCCTCGCGGTGGTGGAAGGTGTCGCGCGAGAGGCCGCCCGGCGCGGTGCCCACGCTGTTCACACCGTAGAGCTCGTGCCACGGGCCGCCGGTGTGCGGCGTGGGGCGGGTGATGCCGTCGGGGCCGCCGAAGGCGCCGCGCTGGCCGTCGCGGATCTCGGTGTCGCCGTAGGAGTGGTCGGTGGCGTAGCGGTACGAGATGTGGAACCAGTCGGTCTTGCCCAGCTCCTTCACACCCGCCACCGACATGGCGTCGGCCATCACCTGCACGCTCATGTTCTCCTGCGGCGAGCGCCAGAAGTACTTGGCCATCTTGAAGTAGTCGATGTTGCGACGCTGGCCGCTGCTCGAGTCGCTGGGCGTGGTGTCGAAGGCGTCCACGTCGTGGTTGTAGTTGGAGAGCGAGAGCGGGAGGTCCACGTCCTCGTGCTTGGCGGGGTTCCAGAGGGCCCAGTCGTCGAGCATGATCGACAGGCCAGGGTCGCGCGCGCCGTTGCAGCCGTGCATGCCCGGGCCGATGCCGCAGAGCTTGAGCGACGTCCAGCTCGGCTTGAACAGGCTCGAGGTGCTGCCCATCTCCTGGAAGTGCGCGGGCACGCCGAGCGTCCCGATCTGCGCCTGCGCGTGGCAGGTGACCCAGGACTGGATGTTGAGCTCCTTCACGTGGGTGCCCTGCCGGCTCTCGTTCATGGCGTAGTTGGCCACCACGCCGGGCTGGCTCCGGCCCACGTGGTCTTCGCACGTCACCTTCAGATTTCGCGGCCGCGCGAACACGCCCGAGGCGTAGGTGGCTGCGGTGGGCTTGGCCGAGTCGAACGAGCCCGACATCTTCTGGTGGATGGAGCCCGGCCCCACCGCCGCGGAGTCGGTGGCGTGTGCGTAGAGCGCGCGGTAGTTCGGCGTATTGTCGGAGAAGTCGTTCACCCGGAAGCGGGTGAGGTCCATGGTGCTGACGACGGTGGCCTCCTCGAGCTTGAGCTTCCAGTGCGCCACGTCGGCGAACCAGTTGGCGTAGAGGATGAGCGGCACCAGCACGATGGTGACGATGGCGAACTCCACCAGCGCGCCGCCCTCCTGGCCGTCCATGCGTCGCTTGATCGAAGCGTGGGTCATGGGCACCTGCTCCCGCCCGGGCTCGCGTCGTCGCGGAGGCCGAGCTCCCTGCCGATCTCGCAGTCGTCGCGGCTGATGGCGTCGAGGCTCTGGAGGGCGTTGGCGCCTGGCGGCGAGAGCTTCGCGCGCCAGTAGGGGTTGAAGAGGTTGGGCACCTCCTGCCAGCCGGTGGGGTTGTGGTAGTAGCTCAGCCCCGACGCGAACCCGCGCACGTACCGGTAGGTGTTGGTGTTCATGCCCGCGTTGCTGCCGTTGACGCTGGTGCCGTCGCGGTTGCCGTTGGTGTCGCGCGCGTTCCCGTCCTGGTCCGTGCGCTGATCGAGGGTGAGCAGCGAGCCGCCCACGCGGCCGAGCTCGAAGTTCCAGGGCAGCGGGCGGCCGTTCTCGTCACGCGTCGCATCGACCTGCGTGGACGCATACGTGAACGGCTGGCCGTACAGATCCACGGCGGCGGTCCTGCCCGGATCGCGGCTGAACGGCGTGGTGGTGAAGCTCACGTCGTCGTGGATGGCGAAGCGGAAGAAGCCCACCTCCGTTTCGCCGCCGCAGCTGGCGCCCGCGTTGAAGGTGTCGTCGCTGACGTTGTAGCCCTTGGTCGGGTTGGCCGTGTCGCCCGCGCCGCGGATGACGAAGCTGCGCATGCACTGAAGCGTGTTGTCGTGCGCGACCTCGGAGAACATGACCTCGCGCTTGCCCGTCTCCGAGAGGCACACCAGCGACTTGCCGGGCAGCACCGTGGGGTACGCGGGGCAGGTGATCTGCTCAATGGTGAATGACGCCGTCGTGGTGGCGCGGTCGTCGGCGGAGAGCGCCTTGCGGCCGCCCAGGCTGCCCTTGTCGCCGAGCGGGTAGTCGTGGAGGTTGCTGGTGTTGGCGACGTGGATGGCGTCGGAGTCGTCGGGGCTGCCCGCGAGCATCATCGAGCCGCCGCGGAAGTTGCCGGCCGGGTCGTCGACCTGGTTCCACTTCCGCACCTGCGCGAACGAGCCGTAGTTCTGGTCCCAGGTGGCCTCGCAGTCGTAGGTGGGCCAGGAGCCGAGGTGGTAGGCGCCGTTGGCGCAGATGCCAGGGAGCGCGTGGGCGTCGTCGTCGAAGTAGCCGTTGGCGATGCCGTGCTGCGGCTCCCAGACCATCGGATCCGGATCCAGGTTGTGCTGGCCGCCGCCGCGGGTGCCGGTGAGGATCTCGTTGAAGACGTCGAAGTCGGCGTCGTGCACCACGTCGGCGCCGGATGTGGCGGGGTAGATCTCGATGGCGCGCTCGAGGTTGTGCTGGGCGCCGGTCATCTGCGCCACCCCGCCGCCGTGCGCTGCCTTGGCTGCGGTCATGCGCGGGTCGACGGTCGCGGCCACGCCCTTGGCGAACGCCTGGCGGTCGAGGAGGTCGCGGTAGGTCTTGAAGGCCTCCACGCCCTGGTCGCTGGCGCGCCAGGCCTGGTGCACGTAGTCGGCGGCGTAGCGGCCCAGCGCCTTGATCTTCGGCTGCGGGTACTCGTGCCACTTGGAGTGGATGGCCTTCCACGACTTCTGACCGAAGCCCTGGTGCCAGTCGTCGGAGATCCTGTCGAAGAGCGCGTCGGGCGCGGAGCAGGCCGCCGCGTAGCAGTTGTAGTAGTCGCAGTCGCTGGTGCAGCAGCCGCCGGAGGGGCCCTTGCAGCACACGGTGCGGTGTCGGCAGCTCGGATCCGACCGGCCCGCGCCGTGGCAGTACTGGTAGAGCGCGCACTCCGCGTCTTTGTCGGCCTTGAGCTTCTGCCAAAGCTCGGCCTGCATGTCGAAGGTCCACTCGTAGATGTTCATCCACGAGATGTGGCCGGTGACCGAGAGCGCCGAGACGTACTCGCCCACGATGGCGCGGTTGGCGAGCGCCATCACGTTCATGGCGCGAGACTGCGACACCGCCAGGCCATATGCCGCCGAGTCCGCCGCGGCCTGGGCCTTCACTTTCTCCTGCAGCCGGTTGCCGGTGGAGATGGTGAAGAACGTCACCATGGCCACGAGCAGGAGCGCGATGGCGAAGAGCGCCACCGTCTGTCCCGACTGTTGTGCTCGCTTCAGCATGGGCGGCCTATTGGCAGGGCTTCATGTCGTTGCGCACCAGATCGCTGGCGGCAGCGCGGGAGAACATCGGCATGGTCCAGCTGGCGTAGAGCGGCACCACGTAGATGCCCTTGCGCAGGTAATCGAGCGTCCAGCGCTGCACCCACGCGGCCTCGCCGCTGAGGTTGTGCTGCTGCGGCAGCGCCTCGTGGTTGGTCACCGGGTGAAGCGGGTCGGCTTCGTTCGGCGTGCGCGCGAACGCGAAGTACTGCGCCAGGTACCACTTGGAGATCACCCAGTTCGCGAAGGGGATCCGCAGCGGGTAGTAGAAGTACATCCGCAGCTCGACGTGCGAGACGTCGGTCTCGTTGGTCACCGGCGCGTCGAAGGTCTCGGTGCGCGTGAGCGGGTTGTCGATGCGCCAGAAGCTCACCACCACCGGCAGCTGGCTCTTCTGCTGCGACACGGAGGTCTTGAAGGTGCTGATCCACTTCTGCGTGTCGTCGCTGCGACCGAGCATGGGCGTGAGCGCCGCGAGCTCGGAGGTGATCACCGCGTCGCAGCTCGCCATCTCCAGCGAGGCCGAGCGCGCGCCGCGGTACGCCGCGTAGTCCGCGAAGAGCCGCGCCTGCTGCATCATCCCCAGCTGCAACAGGCCGAGCAGCACGAAGAGCGCCGCTGGAAACACGATCGCCGACTCGACCATGGCCTGGCCGGCGCAACCTTCCCAATGTGCCGACACCACGTCCATGGGCCCGCCCGAGCCAGCCGAAGCAGCCAACGCCCATCCGACAACCCATTATCGACCTCGGCCCCAGGCGCGTCGCATCGGTCGGATGGCCGAACCGGGGATGAGGTACCTTGCGGCTTCGACTGGGGATTCTACCCTCTGGCAACACGTTGCAGCGATGACCGGGGACGCCAGAAGCGCGTGCGAAACGTGCCGCTCTCGAGCCCGAGTCTGACTTGTCGCGTCAAATCCTGAGAAAAGCCTCAGCCGCAGGCCCACTTGGGGCTGCGGCCGAGGAAGCTGCGGTGGATCGACTCAGTAGCCCACGTAGCTGCCGCCCGCGTGCACGGCACGGACGCCAGGCACATTCGAGATCGAGCCGTAGCGCGAGATCGCGTAGCGCACGCCCGCGATGATGTTGTCCACGGGGTTCAGGATCTGACCGTGGCCGGGGAGCTTGTAGCTGTTGAACGTGGGCCCGATGGTCTGCATCAAGCCCTCCGACGGGTGACCGGCGGCGGCGTTCGAGTCCCAGTTGTTGACCGCGTTCGGGTTCCCGCTCGACTCGTGCATGATGATGATGTCGATGTCGTGGGCGTTCATCTTCGAGAGCGGCACGCCGTGCTGCTTGAGGATGGTCTGGGCCTCGGCGATCCACTTGCCCACCTGACCGCCCACCACGTTCGGCACGCCCGGGCGGATCACCTGGCCCACCTTCTTGAGCCCCAGCTCCTCGCGGCGCTTGTTGGTGCCCTGGAGGCCCAGCTTGTACTCCGCCGGCTGCAGGTCCTTGAGCGCCACCTTGCGGTCGTTCTTCACGTGCTGGGTGTCGGCCTTCACGGCGCGCGTCTCGTGCTGCGCGGCCTTGCGCTCGGTCTTGAGGTCGGCGCGCAGCCCGCGCAGATCCGCGCGGCCGCGGGAGAGCGCCGCCTGCAGCTTGGCCTCGTCGGCCTGCTCGGACTGGATCTTCGGATCGAACTTGGCCTGCACGGCCGCCTCCTGGCCCTCGACCCCGGCGAGTTGCGCCTGGATCGCGGGATCGCCCAGGCCGGTGGTGGGATCCACGCTGGCGTCGTAGGCGGCCTGGAGCTGGGCCTGCTGGGCCTGGAGCGGCGCGAGCGCGCTCTGCTCGGAGGCGGTGAGCTTGGCGAGCTGCTTCTCGTCGGCGGCGAGCGCCTTGCCGTTCTTCTCGAACTGGTCGTGCTCGCGCTTGATGAGCTTCTGGTCGCTCTTGACCGACTTGGTGTCGTAGCTGAGCGCCGCGTTGTCCTGGTGCTCCTTGGACTGGGCGCTCTTCAGCTTGGCGATGTCGCGATCGAGGCGGCGGACGGCTGCGTTCGACATGGCGGGCTCCGTGTTTGGCTTCTGCTCGGGTTGTCGCCGCCGCCGCGCGGATCGTTGAGCCCGGCCGCGACACAAGCGCGTGCCCATCGCGACACCGCCAGCCCGCGTTGGCCGGGCGCGCCAGCGGCGTGTGCCGCTCACGTCAGCGCCGCGGCGGTCGGACGACGCGGGCGATCAGCTCACGCACGTACGTCGCACCCGGTCTGCATCGGTACGCGCGTCGCCCGTTCCCGCCTTGGGGGCCAACCCCTTGCCAGCCCGAGTAGCGATGGAGACGTTCTGAATCGACCGGGGGGTCTCCATGAAATCGATGAAGCTTTTTGCGGCGCTGTTGCTCCTGGGCTCAGCGACCGCAGTTGCAAAGGGAACGACAGGGCAGGCCACGGCCCAGAAGGGCGCCGAGGCGATCTCGGTGAACCTCGCGGAGATCCAGTGGGGCGCCGCGCCGCCCACCCTGCCCAAGGGCGCGCAGATGGCGGTGATGCACGGCGACCCGTCGAAGAAGGAGACGTTCTCGTTCCGGCTCAAGCTGCCCGCGGGCTACAAGATCGCGCCGCACTGGCACACCAACGCCGAGCAGCTCACCATCCTCTCGGGGAACTTCGTGCTGCACATGGGCGACACCATGGACGCGCCCGGGCACACGCTCACCGCCGGCGGCTTCCACTACCTGCCCGCGCGCATGCACCACGCGGCCGAGGCCTCGGAGGAGACCATCGTGCAGGTCGACGGCATCGGGCCCTTCGACATCCACTACCTGAACCCGGCCGACAACCCGGCGAAGCAGGCCGAGGAGTAGCGCCGGATCAGTTGGAGACGAACACGTAGCCCATCTGTCCGAGGAACAGCGTGGACGCCGAGGGCGTGTTGTTGCCGGTCATGCACAGGCCGACCTTCCACGTGCCCGCGCCGGGAACCACGCTGTTGGTGACGGTGACGGGCTGTGCGGCAGGGCTGCTGCTGCCGATGAAGTAGGCGACGTCCGGTCCGCCGAACGAGGTCACCGCGCCTCCCGCGCTCGGCTGGTAGCACGCGTTGAGCGTGCCCAGCACGGTGCCCGACGGATAGACGTCGACCGTCGAGGAGAGCGCCGCCACCAGGTGCTGGTTGGCTGCGGTGGTGACGCTCACCGTCGATCCCAGGAACTGCACGGTCGTGCCGGTGAGCGTTCGGCTCGCGGTGTCGTTCAAGGGAGCGAAACCGAGGATGCCCGGCGAGCCTGCTGGGCCCGTCGATCCTGCGGGGCCCGTGGGGCCGGTCGCGCCCCTGGCTCCGGTCGCGCCGGTGGGGCCCGTCGATCCTGCGGGGCCCGTCGGACCGGTGGGGCCCGTGGGGCCGATGAGCCCGGCCACGTTGCCCACCCAGTCACCGTTCGCGTCGATGATGGTGCTGCCGTTCACGCTGATCGACGTGGGGTGGATGTCGCCCGTCGCGTCGCCGGCGACCAGCGCGTAGGGAACGCTGTCCACCACCTGGCGCGGCACCATCTCCGCGTCGGTGCCCACGGTGAGGCCGAGGTAGCGCTGGGTGCCGTCGAAGGCGTTGGCCGGAAACGCCACGGTCGCGCCGAGCTCCGCGGTGAAGTAGCCGCCCGGGCTGAGCGCCACCGACTGGGTCTCGCTCCAGAGGTTGCTGCCGCCGGTGGCCGCGTCGTAGAGCGTGAACTTCACCGTCACCGTGCCCGAGAGCGGATTTCCGGAGCTGTCGGTGAGCTGGCCTTCCTCGACCAGGCGCCTGGGCACGCCCGCGCCCGCATGCGCGCTCCAGAGCATCACCACGAGCCCCAGCGCCAGACGGATCTTGTTAACCATTTGGTTTCTCCTGCCTGGCGAAGCTACGGCGGGCTGGTCAAGACGCCGCCGCGGAAGCGGTAGTTCTGCGAGGACTCCACCGGCGCGCCTGCGGGCCCGAGCCGCACGTTGGCCGCCGTGTTGGTGCTCGACATGTGCTGCGCCCCGGCACGCAAGCCGAGCTGCGGCGGCCCGACCACGCCGGTGCTGCCGCTGCTGCCGGTCGACGCCGTGCTCGTGCCTGTCGTGGTGGATCCGGCCGTGGTGGATCCGCTCGAGGTCCCGACCGAGCCGCTGCTGGCGGTCGATGCACTGGACGCCGTCGCGTTGCTTCCCGACGAGCCCGTGGCCGACGCGCTGGAGCTCGCGGTGCTGCCCGCCGTGGTGCTCGCGGTGCTGGTGCCTGTCCCCGTGGCGGCGTTGGTGGGGCGCGGACAACGGTTGGCGTCGAAGCTCGCGGGCACGCAGACGCCGCCGTGGCAGCCTTCGCCGCCCACGAGGCAGTCGCGGTCGGCCTGGCAGGCCTGGCAAGACGCGGTGCTGGTCTTGGAGCTGCACGACGCCAGCAGGCCGGCCCACGCGGCGAGCACCCCAATGCGGAGGAGCTGAGAACGAAGCATGCGCTCCACGGACGCCGACCCGGGCGGGGACATCCGCCGCTGCGGCGCCAGTTCACGCTAGCACAGCGCGTTCGGCTAGGCCGCGCGGTCCTTGGGGCGCAGCGCTGCCACGCCAAGCCCAATGAGCACGCCCAGGGCCAGCCCGACGGGGAGCCAGATCACCGTCGACGGCTCGAAGCCGTCGGACCGCTCGCAGCTCCTCTGCAGCCCCACGTTGTAGAGCGAGGCCAGCCAAGCCCCCGTGGCGCCGCCGAGCACCGGCACGATGGGCAGCGGCGCGCCCTGGCTGCGCATGGCGATGACCAGCTTTCCCATCAGCGCGCCCACGGCGATCTGCGCGAAGCCCGGCGCGATGTGCCCCACGAGGATGTGCGCCGGATCCGAGAAGGGACAGTCGAGATTCACCAGCAGCCCGGCGATGGCGGCCCCCAGCGCGCCCACGGTTGCGCCCAGCGCCACGGGGTGCACCGGATCCGACTCGCGCCGCACGAACACCCAGGCGGTGAGCGGCACGGTGCTCAGGGCCAGGCTGAGGTGCAGGCAGAAGAAGCCCGGGTGGTGCGGCTTGGCCACTGCGGTGGTCGGCCAGATGGCGTTGCCGATGAGGCCCACGACAAACGGAAACACGAGGCTGCCCATCGCCACTGCCCAGAGCACCACGCTCGGCGGCCCCAGCGTGTCGCGGCTTCGCATGCCCCAGAGCAGCGCCGCGATGGCCAAGCCCCAGGCGAGCGTGGTCAGCACCACGAACGCCACCGGGCGATCGCCCAGCGAGTGCGCGACCACGAAATCGAGCGCCAGGGGCTGGGGGCGGAGTCCGTTCTTGTCGAGGAAGAACAGCACGCCGAAGAACTGAATCGCCAAGGCCACCGCGACCAGCGCCACGATGCTGCCGGCCATGCGACGCCGTGCCGCGCGCGTCGGCGCGGGCTCGGCATGCACGGCGGCCAGCAAGCGGGCCTTGATGTCTCCGGAGGGAACCATCACTCTTTCTCGGGCCTGTCGAAGACCTCTCCCAGCGCCCGCCGCAGCGCCGAATACGCGCGGTGCGCCCGAAGCTTAACGCCCGACACGGTCGTGCCCAACACAGCCGCTGCCTCCGCCGTGGAAAGACCCTCTTCCCGAATCATCACGAAGGCGTTGCGCTGGCTCTCGGGGAGCTTGGCCAGCTCCTCCTGAAAGCGGCCGTGCAGCTGGCGCGCGCTGAGCACCGCGTCGGGCAGCGGATCGCCGCCCACGGCCTCCGCGATGGCCTCCTCGCTCTCGTGGCTCGAGAACCGCGCCCGCCGCGACGCATCGATCGCCAGCCGCCGCGCAATCGCCAGCGCCCAGGGCAGCGCCGGCGAGCCCGGCTTGAAGTGTCCGCGGCTGCGGTGCAGCTGAAGGAAGGTCTGCTGGAGCAGGTCTTCGGCGCGCGCCTGGTCGCGGGTCTGCTTGATGAGGAAGGAGAAGAGGCGCGACGAGAGCTCGTCGTAGAGCACTGCGAAGGCGGGCTCATCGCCCTCCGCGTACCTCGCCATCGCCTGGTCCAGCGCCTCGTTCGACATCCCCCGGCCCTCTCACGCCGGTTTCCCCCCGGCATGTCCTCGATACGAACGATGCCCGAGCCGGCTTCGGTGCGGTGTTCTGATTTAGTTTTTTCCGCATTTTCTCAACCCGGCTTCCGACGCAGGCGCAGGCCCAGCCCCTCCCCGGCCAGGATTCCGAGCGCAATGGTCAGGATCATCTCCGGCGGCTGCCAAGCGGAGAGTTGCAAAGGCGAGGCCCGCTGCGCGTGGATCCACACGATGCAGCCCAGCCAGAGCCCCACCACACCGCCGACCGCGCGTCGATGATGCGAGGGATGCGGCGAGCCGCAGGCGTCGAGGAGCTCGGCGCCCAGGCTCGAGCCGATGCCCACTTGAAGCGCCGCGGGCAGGAGCTGACCGAGGGCGATGTCGGCGGCGCTTCGCAGCGGAAACGCGGCGCCCACCAGCAGCGAGGACAGACAGCCGGAGAGCGCGCCCCAGGCCGCGCCCTGCGCTTCGGGATGCGTGGGATCGCTCTCTGCGCGTGCCACCAGAATCGCGAGCAATCCCGGCAGCCCCAGCGCCAAAGCGGCCTCGAGCGACTCCAGCGCTGGCCCCCCTTGCCCCACACCGCCCGCGCCCTCCTTGAGCGCAATCCAGCCCGGCACCAGCAGCGCCATCGCCGAGACCACCCAGAGCGCCCATTCCGGCGGACCGAGGGCGTCGTCGCCGCGGCGCCCCACCGTCGCCGCGAGGAGCAGTGCGCCGAGCCCCCACGCGAGCGTGGACCACGGCCCGCCCAGCGGCGGCCCTGCGCTTTGCGGCCCGAGCAAGAGCAGCAGCTCCAGGCCGACGACCGCGCAGCAGGTGAGCAGAAGCCACGCCGCGCGGCGCGCGCGATGGCTGCGCGTGGGCGACGGCGGCTCGAGCGCGACGCTTTGGAGAATCCGCGCGCGCAATGACTCGGGCGGCGAGGCGCCTCGCGGCGAGGTCACGCGCGACAACCGATCCTTTTCGTCCTCGACGCCGCGTGGGCGAGGCCCCCCACTCCCCGCCCACGCGGAATCCCGGACCCGCCGGACCTCCGGCTCGCCCTTGGTGTGCTGCTTCACGTCGACCTCCAGACCCCCAACGAGCCGGCCACCCGCAGCGCAGGACGCGCGGGCAAAAACGGACAGCGCGGTGAATACGCAACGCGTGCGTCGCGGTTTCGCCTGACGCGAATTCGCGCGCGCACCGAAACCAGATTTCACACGCGGCGTACCGAAGTGTGAAACCAACTCTCGAGGAGCGATTCAAATGAACAAGTCCTTCGCCATCGCCCTGGCCTTCACGCTGAGCGCGCTGAGCTCCGGCTGCGCGACCTTCTCGAACGGCACGCTCGCCTCCGAGCTCGTCAACGACCACGAGCCGGGCAGCACGAGCACGCCTGCCACCACCACCGCGAGCCTCGACGCCCCGCGGGGCACGCGCCCGGAAGGCGCCGCGTGCATCTATGGACCGCAATGCCGCTCGGGCTACTGCTCCAACAACGTCTGTGAAGACCTCAACGGCGACGGCAGCGACGACACCATCGACGCCGGCGCGGTGCTGGCCACGAAGTAGCGCCGCACGTGCTAGCCTGGATCCAGGTTCCATCGGGGGATCCCATGCGGTTCGGAATCGTGGTGCTGTTGTTGTCGAGCGTGCCCGCCCTGGCCTTCGCGTCCGATCACAAGAAGTCGAAGCACGCGAGCACCAGCGCTTCGACGACGACCACGACGACCACCTCGAGCTCGACGAAGCCGTCGAAGCACGAGGGCACCGTGACCCGGCACGTCGAGTACATGGACGGCGAGCAGCAGCCGGAGCCCAAGCACCACGGCTACAGCCGCGCGGAGATCGACGCGCTCAAGCAAGAGCAGCTGAACCGCGCCGCCGGCCATCCAGCCATCCGCGAGGGTTGGAAGATGCCCGTCGACAAGGAGCCGAGCTGGGACGAGCGCGAGAAGCACCGCGCCATCCGCACCGCGCCCACCGACGACTTCGACGACCCGCACGGCGGCAGCATCCAGATGAAGACCGACATGAACGGCAACCAGATGGAGACGCACTTCTGACCGTCGTTAACTGTTCGGTTAATCTCAAAATCTGAGCATCGTCGCGTGCGCGGCTGGCGGACGCCGGCGCGCTCCCGCAGAAATCCCCACGGCTCTCGCGCACCTGGCTGGCCTGGCGACCCTCGCCAGGCCCTTTGTTTTCAAGGCCCGGGAACCTGAGCGGTGCATCGCTTGACTTTCGAGTCAATCCTGCACCATCTTGCCCCCAGACGATTGATTCTCGAATCAATCGCGACCCATTCCGCGCTGGAGGCGCACGATGAGCAGCGAGCTTCGCTACGACGGCAAGGTGGCGGTGGTCACCGGCGCAGGTAACGGCCTCGGACGTTCGCACGCCCTGCTCCTCGCGAGCCGCGGCGCCAAGGTGGTGGTCAACGACCTCGGCGGCAGCTTCCACGGCGAGGGCAAGGGCACCGGCGCCGCCGACAAGGTCGTGGCCGAGATCAAGGTCGCGGGCGGCCAGGCCGCTGCCAACTACGACTCCGTCGAGAACGGCGACAAGATCATCCAGACCGCGCTCGACGTCTTCGGCGGCGTGGACATCATCGTCAACAACGCCGGCATCCTCCGCGACGTCAGCTTCCAGAAGATGACCGACCAGGACTGGGACCTGATCTACAAAGTTCACGTCCTCGGCAGTTACAAAGTAACCAAGGCCGCCTGGAACCACATGCGCGAGAAGGGCTACGGCCGCATCGTGATGACCGCCAGCGCCGCGGGCATCTACGGAAACTTCGGCCAGGCCAACTACTCCATGGCCAAGCTCGGCCTGCACGGCTTCGCCCAGACGCTCGCGCTCGAGGGCGCCAAGAAGAACGTGCACGTGAACACCATCGCGCCCATCGCCGGCTCGCGCATGACCGAGACGGTGATGCCCAAGGAGCTCGTGGATGCGCTCAAGCCCGAGTTCGTGAGCCCGCTCATGGCCTGGCTCGCGCACGAGAGCTGCGAGGAGAACGGCGGCCTGTTCGAGGTCGGCGGCGGCTTCATCGGCAAGCTGCGCTGGGAGCGCACCGAGGGCGCGCTCTTCAAGCTCAACCAGCAGCTCACGCCGGAGAAGGTGCAGGAGAAGTGGACGACGATCGTCGACTTCGGGAAGACCACGCACCCCACCGACGTCACCGGCGCGCTCTCGCCGATCATGGACAACCTCGGCTCGGCGAAGAGCAAGTCGAACGAGTTCATCGACGTGGACGAGGCGCTCAAGGCCAAGTTCCCGGAGACGACCTCCAAGTACGACGAGCGCGATCTTGCGATCTACGCGCTCGGCGTTGGCGCGGCGCACGATCCGCTTGACGCGAAGGAACTGCAGAACGTTTATGAATTGCACACCGATGGTTTCCGCGCGCTGCCTACCTTCGGCGTGATCCCCGCGCTGAACCAGATCATGGAGGCCGCGAAGAACGGCGGCGGCATGGGCACGGGGCTGAACTTCGGCTTCGACCGCGTGCTCCACGGCGAGCAGTACCTCGAGCTCAAGCGCCCGCTGCCGCCGCACGCCAACCTCAAGCACAAGACCTGGATCAAGGACATCTTCGACAAGGGCAAGAACGCGCTGGTGGTGATCGCCATGCGCACCTACGACGAGAAGGGCCACGAGCTCGCGTACAACGAGCTCACCATGCTCGTGCGCGGGGCCGGTGGATTCGGCGGCGAGCGCGGGCCGTCGAGCGAGATCAACGTCCCGCCGGATCGCGCCCCCGACGCCGTGGTCACCGAGAAGATCAGCGAGAACCAGGCTCTACTTTATAGATTGTCGGGCGACTGGAACCCGCTGCACGCGGATCCGGACTTCGCGCAGGCCTTTGGCTTCAAGAAGCCCATCCTCCACGGCCTGTGCACGTTCGGCTACGCGGCGCGCCACGTGATCAAGAGCTTCTCCAAGGGCGACCCGCGCTACTTCAAGAGCATCAAGACCCGCTTCGCGGACTCGGTGTTCCCCGGTGAGACGCTCAAGACCGAGATGTGGAAGGAAGGCGACAAGATCATCTTCCGCTGCAAGGTCGTCGAGCGCGACGCGACCGTGATCAGCAACGCGGCGATTGAACTGTATAAAGAAATCCCCGCCGAGCCGGTCGACGCGCCCGCTCCCACTGCCCAGGCCGCCGCGCCTGCGGCCTCGGCCGGCCCGAACAGCGCCGCCATCTTCAACGCCATCGGCACCTACGTGAGCCAGAACCCGGACCTCGTGCAGAAGGTGAGCACGGTCTACATGTGGAAGCTGAAGGACCCGGCGAGCGTTTGGACGCTGGATCTGAAGAACGGCAAGGGCGAGGTTCGCCCCGGCGAGACCAAGGCCGATTGCACGCTCGAGCTCACCGACGCCGACTTCATGGCCATGTGCACCGGCAAGGCCGATCCGCAGAAGCTCTTCACCACCGGCAAGCTCAAGATCGCCGGCAACGTGATGGCCAGCCAGAAGCTCAACTTCCTCAAGAACCTCGATCCCAACTTGGTCACGGGTAGCGCGCCCGCGGCGGCGGCAGCACCGGCTGCAGCGGCGAGCGGCCCCAACAGCACGGCGATCTTCTCGGCCATCGGCGCCTACGTCGCGGCCAACGCCGACCTGGTTGGTAAGATCAATACTGTCTACATGTGGAAGTTGAAGGATCCGGCGAGCGTCTGGACGATGGATCTCAAGAATGGCAAGGGCGAGGTGAAGCCCGGCGAGACCAAGGCGGATTGTACTTTGGAGCTCACCGACGCCGACTTCCTCGCCATGTGCACCGGAAAGGCTGATCCGCAGAAGCTCTTCACCACCGGCAAGCTCAAGATCAGCGGCAACATCATGGCCAGCCAGAAGCTGGAGTTCCTCAAGAAGCTCGACCCGAAGACCGTCGCCGACGCGCTCGCCAAGGCGCCAGCGCCCGCCGCCGCCGCGGGCAACTCCAGCAGCAAGGAGCCGCAGGCCACGGCCATCTTCGAGAAGCTCAAGGGCAAGCTGAACGCGAAGCTGGTGGGCGAGGTCGGCGCGGTGCTGCAGTTCAAGGTGAAGGACCCCGAGGCAACGTTCGTCATCGACTTGAAGTCCGGCGCCGGTGCCATCCGCAGCGGTCTGGATGCTGCGGCGACGACCACCTTCGAGCTCAACGACGAGGATCTGCAGCAGCTCGCCCAGGGCAAGGTCACCGCGCACGACCTCTACCAGCACGGGCAGCTCCGGGTGAACGGCGACGTCCGCCCGGCGCACAAGCTCGGCTTCTTCAACCTCAACGCCTAGATACTTGGCAATAATCGAAAGGAAATGACCATGGGACGCAAGGTCAATGTCATCGGCGTGGGGATGATCAAGTTCTCCAAGCCCGGCGAGTCCGAGGACTACCACGTGATGGCGGCCAAGGCCGCCAAGGCCGCGCTCGCCGACGCGAACGTGCCATACAAGGAGATCGAGCAGGTCGTCGCCGGCTACGTCTACGGCGACTCCACCTGCGGCCAGCGCGCCGCTTATGAAGTCGGGCTCACCGGCATCCCTGTCATCAATGTGAATAACAACTGCTCCACCGGCTCGACCGCGCTGTTCATGGCGCGCCAGGCTGTCGAGGGCGGGCTGGCCGAGTGCGTGCTCGCGCTGGGCTTCGAGAAGATGGAGAAGGGCGCGCTCGGCAACAAGTTCAACGACCGCACCAACCCGCTCGAGCCGCACGTCAACGTGATGAACAAGGTGCAGGGCTTCAACTCTGCCCCGCCCGCGGCGCAGATGTTCGGCGGCGCCGGCCGCGAGTACCGCTGGAAGTACGGCACCAAGCGCGAGACCTTCGGCAAGATCAGCGAGAAGGCGCGCAAGCACGCCAGCAAGAACCCGTATGCACTGTTCAATCAAGTGTTGAGCCTGGACGAGATCATGGCCTCGCCCGAGGTCTTCGATCCGCTCACCCGCTTCCAGTGCTGCCCGCCCACCTGCGGCGCGGCCGCGGCGGTGCTCTGCAGCGACGAGTTCGCCAAGAAGCACGGCATCAGCAAGCCCGTGTACATCGCGGCGCAGGTGATGAAGACGGACTTCGCCTCCTCGTTCGAGGAGGACTCGATGATCAAGATGTGCGGCTTCGACATGGCCAAGGTGGCGGCCAAGGAGACGTACGAGAAGTCGGGCCTCGGCCCCGAGGACGTGGACGTCATCGAGCTGCACGACTGCTTCACCGCGAACGAGCTACTGACTTATGAGGCGCTGGGGCTCTGCCCCGAGGGTGGCGCCGAGAAGTTCATCTGGGACGGCGACAACACCTACGGCGGCAAGTGGGTCACGAACCCGTCGGGCGGCCTGCTCTCCAAGGGCCACCCGCTGGGCGCCACCGGCCTCGCGCAGTGCACGGAGCTGGTGTGGCAGCTGCGCGGCACGGCCGAGCAGCGCCAGGTGCCGGACGCCAAGGTCGCGCTGCAGCACAACCTCGGCCTCGGCGGCGCGTGCGTGATGACGATGTACCGGCGCGACTAAACAGTATCTCTTCAGTGCGGTGACAACGCGCCAGGCATGGCGCTCTCGGCCGGTGGCGTCTCGCCGGCCGACTGCGACATCGGCCAGACCGTCGGGCCGCCGTCCGCTTCGGCCCAGCTGGTCGTCGGCTTGACGTCCAGCGGCCCGCCCGGCCGATGCAGATCCGCGCTGTGCGACGGCGGCTCGGGCGCTTGAACCGGCCGGAGCTCCTCGTTCGCGGGCGCAGACGCGCAGGCCCACGCGAGCAACGCCAGCGCAGCGATGGCAAGCGCGCGCCTCACGGATGGCTACCGCCGGCTCTGCGGCTTGGCGTCCACGATGGTCACCGCGACGGCGCTGCCGCTCGAGGCCAGCAGCCGCGCGCCGATCACGAAGTCCTGGCCCATGGTCAGCTCCAGCTTGGGCGTGCCCGACACGCGCCACTCGGCGCCCACCTGAATGGTGCCCAGGATCTCGCGCTCGGTGCTGGTGGAGTCGAGGCTCTCGAAGAGCACCACCGGCACGGGCGCGTTCCACGTCGGCAGGCCCTCGAGCGGAATCTCCAGCTTCGCGGGCAGCGGCGTGTTCGCGGGGATGGCCTCCACCGTGCGGCCGCCGGGCAGCATGAGGTTGATCGACATGGGCACCACGTCGGCCAGCCCGCTCGCGCCACGCGCCAGGTTGCGCCCCAGGATGGCCGCGCCGATGGCCACGCCGAGCTCGGGGTGCACGTCCTTCTCCGAGGAGAAGCGCTTGAAGTGCTTGAGCCGCTCGCGAATCGCGGGCATGCGCGTCTGGCCACCCACCAGCACCAGCTCGTCGATCTGATCGGGCTTGAGCTTGGCGCGTTCGAGCACGTCGTCCACGGTGGCGGCCACGCGCTCGATGAGCTTGAAGCAGAGCTGCTCCACCTCGGTGCGCGTGAGGTTGAAGTCGAAGTGCAGGAACTGCTCGTCCTTCTGCACGATGCAGGGCACGCGGAGGTGGGCGCTGTCGCCCTTGGAGAGCGCGATCTTGGCGCTCTCGGCGGCGAACATCAGGCGCTGCATGACCACGGTGTTGGAGCGCAGCTCCACCCCGTACTGCTCGCGGAAGCGATCCACCAGGTTCTCGACGATGAGCTCGTCGAAGTTGGCGCCGCCCAGGAACGCGTCGCCGCCGGTGGCCAGCACGTTCACCACGCGGTTGTTCACCGACATCACCGTGGCGTCGAGCGTGCCGCCGCCGAGGTCGAACACGAGCACCGTCTGCTCGGGGTTTCTCAAGTTTGCATAGTAGAGCGCGGCCGCCGTGGGCTCGTTCACCATGGCCAGGAGCTTGAGCCCGGCCTTCTCCACGGCCACGCGCAGGGCCTCGCGCTGGCGCACGCTCGCGTGTGCGGGCACGCCCATCACGCACTCGGTGAAGGGCCCGCCCAGGGTGTTGCTCGCCTGCTCCACGATGTGTGAGACCACCTGGCGGGCCACGTCCGTGAGCGGCTTCACCTGGCCGTAGACGTGGAAGGCGCAGTAGCCGTCCTCGCCCTCCACCAGCTCGTAGGCGAACTTCTCGCGGTGCCGGGCCACGTACTCGCTCTGGTAGCGCCGGCCCAGGAAGCGCTTGGCCTCGAAGATGGTGTGCCGCGGGTCGTCGACGATCTGGCTGCGCGCGGCGTGCCCCACCACCGCCTTGTCCGCCGCGCGGTACCAGGCCACCGAGGGCATCACGAAGACCTTGTCGCGCACCGGCACCAGCTTGAGCTTGCCGTTGGCGTCGAAGTACGCGGCCGCGGTGTTGGTGGTGCCGAAGTCGATTCCCAGAACAGGTGCCATGGCGAGCCAAAGCATGGCACGCCGACATGAATCTGTGACCAGCGCCCACGCGGTCCTCGCACGCTGCGCTTGAAAATTTCGAAAGACCTCCTCGGGGCCGCGATTTCAAAGGGAGGCACGGCTGGGCTAGAACCGGCGCATGACGACTTCCGCGTTCGCCCTGCTGCTCGCGCCGCTGCTCGCGGCCACCGGGCCCACCAAGGTGCTGGTGATGCCGCTCTCCGCCGGGGAGGGCGTGAACGACGGCACCGCCAAGGCCATCACCGCGAGCGTGGTGGGCGAGGTGCGGCGGCGGCCCGGCCTGGCGGTGCTCACGAGCGAGGACGTGCAGGCGGTGGTCTCCGTCGATCGGCAGCGGCAGATGCTGGGCTGCACGGAGTCGTCGTGCCTGGCGGAGCTCGGCGGCGCGCTGGGCGTGGCCCAGGTGATCACCGGCAGCGTGGCGCGACTCGGCGCGAGCTGGCTCATCCACCTGCAGGTCATCGATGCGAACAAGGCGGTCGTGCTGCGCCAGTCCGACCGGCGCAAGAAGGGCGGCAACATCGACGACGTGCTCGACGAGCTCCCGGGAATGGTGGGCGAGCTCTTCGGCGCCGCAGCGCCACAGCCAGCGCCGCTGCCCGTGGGGCAGGCCAATCCGACGACGACCACGCCCGCTCCGATCGCGGCGGCGCCGATCACGCCCGCGAAGCTCGTGCCGTCCGGCGTCGATGAGCGCGCGGAGGTGACCGCGGAGGTCGCCAAGAAGCTCGTCGTGGCCACGGACA
Organism: Deltaproteobacteria bacterium; assembly: GCA_018266075.1. Lineage (GTDB taxonomy): Bacteria > Myxococcota > Myxococcia > Myxococcales > SZAS-1 > SZAS-1. The sequence goes on from JAFEBB010000036.1 coordinate 78,416, forward strand.
AGAACGGCCACTACCTGGCCTTCGTGCCCTTCAGCGGGCTCGAAGGTCCGCTCTTCGCGGGCGCACCCGAGGCGATGCATGCGCAGTACCTCGGCGGCGGCGGCTCCTCGGGGAACACCGAGTTCGACGTCTATTTCTGGGAGCCGCGGGTGCGCGCGCCGGCGGAGTCGTCGTTCGATTTCAAGAACGGCGCGTACACGCTCACCTGCGGCAAGAAGACCATTCCCTTCACGGCGCTCTCGGCGGCGGAGGCGAAGGCGTTTCTGAAGAAGGCGTCGCTGATGAAGCCGCGCTGGCGCCGGCAGGGCACGGTGCTCGGCCGCGACGACGACGGCAGCTACTACTACGTCGACTCACCGCGCGCCGACGACGCGCCCGCCGACGACGTGCACCTCTACATCGGCAAGAAGGGCCAGGTCGTGCCGGTGAAGGTGACCGACGTGCAGCGCGCGGGGCACACGCTGATGCTCGAGAGCGATGCCGGGTCCATCAAGCTCACCCTCGGCGACGACGAAGAAGCCCTGAAGACGCCGGGCAGCATCAAGTCAGCCGCGGGCGTGAGCAAGCCGATCACCCCGCTCGCGCTCTGGCCGAACAAGGGGATGATCTACACGCAGCTCGGCGCGTACGCGGGGCAGGCGCTGGGCACGGCCTGCGACCCGTTCCTGTAACGTAACGATTTCGTTACATCGAACGAGCCAGAAGCCACCAGCCACGGCTTTTAGGGCGCCCAGGGATCCATGCCGCTGGTGACCTTCTCGAGCTCCCAGGCCGCGAGCGCGTCGACGAGCCGCTCGTGCTCGGAGTCGAGGGTCTTGGCGCGGGCGCTGCCCAGGTAGCGGCCGGAGAACTCCTGCATCTTGGCGTCGAGGAAGAGCCGGGCCATGGCGATCTCGCTCTGGCCGTGGAACTCCTCGAAGCGCACGCCCATGCCCGACAAGGGCTCGCCCTGGTGCCGCATCAGCTCCGCGCGCACCTGCACCGGGCGCTCCTCGCCGGGCAGGCTGAAGCTGAGCTCGAAGGTGGTGCCCACCGGCAGGAAGAACGTGGAGCGCAGGAACATGCCGCTCATGCTCACGTTGTCGCTCGGGAGGGTGGCCGCGAAGCTGGGCTCGTCGGCGTCGCCGCGGCGCAGCCGCACCCGGAGCTCCAGCGTGCGCCGGGGAAAGCCGCGGTGCTCGATGCCGTCCTTGGGGTTGGCCGGCTGAGGCACCGGCACCAGGCGGCGGATCGCGTTGGTGGAGCTGGAGCCGGAGGACTTGGGCTGCTTCTGCTCTTTGGCCATGGCGTCCCTCGCAAGGGCCGAAGGTCTAGCACGACCTCGGCCCGCGCGGATCGGCTGCTCGCCCGCCCGCTCGACGCAATCCCTGCACGGCCGGTCTGGCCCACGCAGGTCCTGCGTCGGATCCGGCGCTGATCCAGACGGGGCGCCGGTGGCATCCCCGCTGCAATGAAGCCACGCCATGAGCGCCACCACCTCGAACGACCACGCCGCCCCCGCGGAGCACGCCCACAAGGCGTGGAAGACCGCCGCGTGGATCACCGGCGCCCTGCTGCTCGTCGCGGCCGGCGTGGCCTTCCTGGTCACCCGGCCCCGCACCGCCGCGCCACCCTGGCGCTTCGAGCTCGCGCCCGCCACGCGCGGTCCGCTGCAGGCGCGCATCACCGCGTCGGGCACGCTCTCGGCGCTCATCACCGTGCAGGTGGGCAGCCAGGTCTCGGGAAAGATCCAGACGCTCGGCGCCGACTTCAACTCCGTGGTGCACAAGCACCAGGTCATCGCGACGATTGACCCGTCGTTCTACAAGGCCGCGCTCCAGCAGACGCGCGCCAACCTCCTCGCTGCCAAGGCCAACACGGCCAAGGCCAAGAGCCAGCTCGAGGACGCCGAGCGCATCGCCGGCCGCAACCGCCAGCTGGTGGCCCAGAAGCTCATCTCCCAGCAGGACGCCGACTCCGCCGAGACCGCCGTGCACGTGGACCGCTCGCAGGTGGAGGCCGCGCAAGCCGCGGAGGTGCAGGCCCAGGCCGCGCTGGATCAGGCGAAGATCAACCTCGACTACTGCACCATCGCCTCGCCCATCGACGGGGTGGTCATCTCGCGAAACGTCGACGTGGGCCAGACCGTGGCCGCCGCGCTCCAGGCGCCGACGATCTTCACCATCGCGCAGGACCTCACCCACATGCAGGTGGACACCAACATCGCCGAGGCCGATGTGGGCCACCTCGCGCCGGGCATGAAGGCGAGCTTCACCGTCGACGCCTACCCGAGCGAAGAGTTCAACGGCGTGATCCGCGAGGTGCGCAACGCGCCGCAGACGGTGCAGAACGTGGTCACCTACGACGCCGTCATCGACGTGGCCAACCCGGCGCTCAAGCTCAAGCCGGGCATGACCGCCAACGTCACCGCGGTGTTCGCCGACCGCGCCGACGCGCTCAAGGTCCCCAACGCCGCCCTGCGCTTCCGCGCGCCCGAGGCCCTGCTCTCCAGCTCGCCCGCGGTGCCCAACGTGAAGGGCGATCACCGCGTGGTCTGGGTGATGAAGGGCGCGATGCCCACGCCCGTGGCGGTGCGCATCGGCGTGAGCGACGGCAGCGCCACCGAGGTGCTCGAGGGCCTCACCGCAGGCGACAAGGTGGTCACCGAGGCGGTGAGCACCAGCAAGGGTGGCCCGGGCAGCTTCGGCCGCGTGTTCTGAGGCCCGCCATGGGAACGCCGCTCATCGAGATCGAAGACGTGACCAAGGTCTACAGCCTGGGCGAGCAGGAGGTGCGCGCGCTCGACGGGGTCTCGCTCCAGATCGAGCGCGGCGAGTTCGTGGCCATCATGGGCGCGTCGGGCTCGGGCAAGTCCACGCTGATGA